>NZ_JAHBDD010000005.1:0-136981 GCF_019956155.1 Pseudomonas sp. BF-RE-22
GAAATCGCCATCGCCAGCAAGCCGGCTCCTACAGGATCGGGTTCACAGCCAAAAAATTTCAGGTCATAAAAAAACCCGCCGAAGCGGGTTTTTTTACAACGTCGTTAAACCGACAGTTCAACCAGCAGCTTGTTGAGACGGCGCACATACGCGGCCGGGTCTTTCAAGCTGTCGCCGGCCGCCAGGGCCGCCTGATCGAAGAGAATGTGCGACAGGTCGCCGAAGCGCTCGTCGCTCTGCTCGTTGTCGAGCTTCTCGATCAGCGGGTGCGCCGGGTTGAATTCGAAGATCGGCTTCGAATCCGGAACCTTCTGACCGCTGGCTTCCAGGATCTGACGCATCTGCATGCCCAGGTCCTGCTCGCCGATGGCGAGAATCGCCGGGGAGTCGGTCAGACGATGGGAAACCCGCACTTCAGCCACGGATTCGCCCAGCGCAGTTTTCAGACGCTCAACCAGACCTTCTTTGGACTTGGCGACTTCTTCCGCGGCTTTCTTGTCTTCTTCCGAATCCAGGTTGCCCAGGTCGAGGTCACCGCGCGCCACGTCGACAAAGCTCTTGCCGTCGAAGTCGTTGAGGTAGCTCATCAGCCACTCGTCGATGCGGTCGGTCAGCAGCAGCACTTCGATGCCTTTCTTGCGGAAGACTTCCAGGTGCGGGCTGTTTTTGACTTGCGCGTAGGTTTCGCCGGTCAGGTAGTAAATCTTGTCCTGACCTTCCTTGGCGCGAGCCAGGTAGTCGGCCAGACCCACAACCTGCTCGCCTTCTTCGCCCTGAGTGGACGCAAAACGCAGCAGGCCGGCGATTTTCTCTTTGTTGGCGAAGTCTTCTGCCGGGCCTTCTTTCATGACCTGACCGAAGTTCTTCCAGAAGCCTTTGTATTGCTCAGGCTCGTTCTTCGCCAGTTTTTCCAGCATGTCCAGCACGCGCTTGGTCAGCGCCGACTTCATGGAGTCGATGATCGGGTCTTTCTGCAGGATTTCCCGCGACACGTTCAGCGACAGGTCATTGGAATCGACCACGCCCTTGATGAAGCGCAGGTACAGCGGCAGGAACGACTCGGCCTGGTCCATGACGAACACACGCTGCACGTACAGCTTCAGGCCTTTCGGCGCTTCACGCTGGTACAGGTCGAAAGGAGCGCGGGTCGGTACGTAGAGCAGCGAGCTGTATTCGAGCTTGCCTTCGACCTTGTTGTGGCTCCAGCTCAGCGGGTTCTCGAAGTCGTGAGCGATGTGCTTGTAGAACTCCTGGTATTCCTCGTCCTTGATCTCGGTACGAGGACGGGTCCACAGGGCGCTGGCGCGGTTGACAGTTTCCCACTCAACAGCTGGCTTCTCTTCGCCTTCGGCGGCTGCCACTTCTTTCGGCAACTCGATCGGCAAAGCGATGTGGTCGGAGTACTTCTTGATGATGTTGCGCAGACGCCAGCCATCGGCGAACTCGTCTTCACCGGACTTCAGGTGCAGGACGATGCGAGTACCACGATCGGCTTTCTCGACGGTGGCAACTTCAAAATCACCTTCGCCCTTCGACGACCAGTGCACGCCTTCGCTGGCGGCAGCACCGGCACGACGGCTGAACACGTCGACTTTGTCGGCGACGATGAAGGCAGAGTAGAAACCCACGCCGAACTGACCGATCAGGTGCGAATCCTTTTTCTGATCGCCCGTCAGGTGTTTCATGAAATCGGCGGTGCCGGATTTGGCGATGGTGCCCAGGTGGGTGATCGCATCTTCACGGCTCATGCCGATGCCGTTGTCTTCGAGGGTGACGGTTTTAGCGTCCTTGTCGAAGCTCACACGGATTTTCAGTTCGGCGCCACCTTCCAGCAACTCAGGCTTGGACAGGGCTTCGAAACGTAATTTGTCGACAGCGTCAGAGGCGTTCGAGATCAATTCGCGAAGGAAGATTTCCTTGTTGGAATACAGCGAATGGATCATGAGGTGCAGCAGCTGCTTCACCTCGGTCTGGAAGCCCAGGGTTTCCTTTTGAGTTTCCACACTCATGGTCATCAAACTCCAATCAGATGGCAGTGGCCGCGACCTAGAGGGTCGGCGGCGGGTTGTCATCAAAGTTGGGGGCTCGGATCAGGATTTCAAGGGCTCATCGATTTTGAAGTGGGCGCGGGCCGTGGCGATGGGTTCGGATTCGGTGCTTTGCCAGGCGGTCACTGCCACGTTTGCGACACGCCGCCCCTGACGGCACACCTGGCAGCGCGCCCACGTATCGCGAAACTGCCCGGCGCGCAGGTAGTCGAGGGAAAAATCGATGATCTTCGGCACACCCGGCGAGCCGGTAAAAATCAGCAGGTGCAAGGCCGCGGACAGCTCCATGAAGCCAGCAATGACGCCGCCGTGAATCGCCGGCAGTAAAGGGTTACCAATGTTGTCCTTGTTCGCCGGCAGGCGAAACAGCAGGTCATCCCCCACCCGCGAACACTCAATACCGATCAGTTTGGCGTAGGGAATCAGATGCAGCAGCGAGGCATAGTCGCCCTGCTCATGGGCCTGTTGCAGTTGTTCCTTGAAGTTGTCGGTCATTTCGCACCTCCGGCGATGGCGCCACCAAACCCTTTGGTGCCTTTGACGCCCTTGCCCATGCGCATGAACGTACCGACGACATGGGCGATGGGCTGCTCGGGATCGTCCTGATAAGCAAAGCCACGGGCGAAGATCACGTCGGTAGTGACCCGGTAGCACTGGGCAAAACCATAGACGTCCTTATGCGGTTCGGCGGCATGCATGTAGTCGATGCGCAGGTCGAGGGTCGGGCAGACTTCGAATTCGGGCAACACGCAGAGTGTGGCCATGCCGCACGCGGTGTCCATCAGGGAGGTCAATGCCCCGCCATGGATCACGCCGGTTTGCGGATTGCCGACAATTTGCGGGCTGTACGGCAGGATGACCGTCAGTCCATCGCTGCTGGCGCTGTGAACGCGCAAACCAAGTACCTGGCAATGCCTGAGCGCCGAAAGGAATCGCGTCGCGCGCTCAAAAACGGGGTTTTCGGCCATGTGGTAAACACTCTTCTTAGTACTCGGAGATTGTATTAGGTGTATTCGTAAAAGTTCCCGCAGGAATAATCTTATATATCTGAACGAATTGAGGAACTTAACCCTGATGTCCACGCTCGAAAGGCCAGATAGATATTTTCCATAAGGAGAAACACCCCATGCGTAAGACTTTAGCTATTGCCTTGATGTTGACCGCTTCCCTCGGTCTCGCTGCCTGCGATAAAAAATCCGAGGACAAAGCTCAAGAAGCCGATAAACATGCTGAGCAAGCTCAGCAAGACATGAGCAAAGCTCAGGATAAAGTGAACGACGCTGCGAAAGAAAACGCCGAAGCTGCCAAAGCTCAGGCTGAATCGGATGCAGCTGCAGCAAAAGAAGCACCTAAAAACTAAAACAGTTTTTAGCGTGATAAAGAAAACCCGCCAAGTGCGGGTTTTCTTTTGTCTGTCATTTGCCTTGTTAGAGCAAAATAGTTCTAAAAGTCGGACTAATCATCAATAGCAGCGAACACACTAACCCGACAAACCACACCAGACTCCGCTGCCAGGCCAGATCACTCCAATAGCACACTAAGTAAATGACCCGCGTAATCACAAAGATGATTGCCAGCGTATCAATCAGCCACCCCGCCGTTTGCGTGGTGTGCGCCATCAACACCCCCACGGCAAACAATATAAACGCCTCAAAACAGTTCTGATGAGCTGCCACTGCGCGGGCGCCAAACCCAGTGAGTTGTGCCTGTTGCTGGCGCGGCAGATGATTGTCGTAACCGCCCTGCTCTTTCATGGCCCTGGCCACCGGCATGCGGGCCACATAGATCAGCAAGGCACTGATAAACACACACCAGAACGGAATACTCATCAAGCGGCCTCTCGGTTCGCCTCGGGCAATGGCGCCTCTGTAGGGGTATAGACCATCACGTCGAGAACGTCGGAATGAAACTCCCGGCGATACAGCACCAGCACCACGCCAGCGCTCATCAGCATGAACAACCAGGGGCTGACGAACCACGCCAACATGGTCATGCCGAAGTAATAGGAACGCAGGCCGAAGTTGAACTGGTTGGCGGCCATGGAGATGACACGCGCCGCCCGTGCGGCAAAGGCTTTACGCTCCAGCTCGGAAACATGCCGCTCGCCGACCATGGGGGCCGACCCCACCAGAATCGCAGCGAAGTTGTACTGACGCATGCACCAGCTGAACGTGAAGAACGCATACACAAACACCAGCGCCAGGCACAGCAACTTGATCTCCGACATGCCCTGGGAGGCCTGTTGCACCATCGGGATGTCCGCCAGCAATGACACCGCCCGTTCCGACGCACCGAGCACGGTGAGAATACCGGCCAGGATAATCAGTGTGCTGGAGGCGAAGAACGAAGCGTTGCGCTCCAGATTGCCGATCACACTGGCATCGGCGATGCGGTTGTCACGCATCAGCATGCGCCGCATCCAGTCTTCGCGGTACAGGTGCAACACACTGGCCAGGCACGCGGTGTCGCGGCCCTTCCAAGTCGCATAACGGGTGTAGCCGCCCCAGCAGATGACAAACCAGATGGCGGCGAGGATGTGGATCAGGTTGGCGTGGATGAACGACATGCAGGTCCTTGTGAGACGTTGGTTGAATCTGTAGGAGCGTGGCTTGCCCGCGAAGGCGGTGTACCTGTCGAAGATTAGGTCGAATGTTACCCCCTCTTCGCGGGCAAGCCTCGCTCCTACAGGTAGTGCTTCGACGTTAGCTGACAAAAAAAGACACTGCCTCACGCGCATAAAAAATGCCCCGTATCGATTGATACGGGGCATTTCCATGTTCGCTCAAGACCCGCTTATGGCGGGCCGTGATACGCCTTAAGCCAGCGCTTCTTCGCGCTTGCCCAGCATGCGGTCGCAAACCACCGCGACCACCAGGGTCATGACCGACGGCACCAGCCACGCCAGGCCCTGCTCACTCAGCGGCAAATGCGCCAATTGCGTCGGCATCCAGTCCGCCAGACCTGCGCCCTTGAGCGCGTCGATCAGGCCGAAGATGAACGACACCAGCATCACCGGACCGACGATGCGGCCCTGCTCATGCCAGAAGTCTTTGCAGAAGCTCAGGGCGACCAGCGCGATGCACGGCGGGTAGATCGCGGTGAGGACCGGGATCGAGAATGCGATCAGCTTGGTGAGGCCCAGGTTGGACACCAGCAGGGAGAACGCAGCGAGGATGATGACCAAGGTCTTGTAGGACAGTGGCAGCACACGACTGAAGTATTCGGCACAGGCACACGTCAGACCGACCGCTGTAACCAGACAGGCCAACGAAATCAGCACGGCGAGGAAACCACTGCCCAAGGAGCCAAAGGTGTGTTGAACGTAGGCGTGCAACACCGCCGCGCCGTTGGTCGCACCGGCGGCCACTTCATGGCTGCCCGAACCGAGGCGAAACAGGCTGACGTACACCAGCGCCAGACCGACGCCGGCAATCAGCCCGGCAATGATCGCGTAACGGGTGATCAGCGCCGGAGAATCCACGCCACGGGAGCGGATTGCGTTGACGATAACGATGCCGAATACCAGCGCGCCCAGGGTATCCATGGTCAGGTAACCATTGATGAAGCCCTGGGAGAATGGCGCCGCGACATACTCGGGCGTCGCCACGCCGATATCACCGGCCGGCAACGCGAACGCGGCGATGCCGAGGGCGGCCAGGGCGATAATCTTCAGCGGTGCGAGGAAACGTCCTACGGTGTCCAGCAAACGACCCGGGTAGAGCGAGATGAAGAACACCAGCAGGAAGTACACCGAGCTATAGAGGAACAGCGCCAGCGGGCTTTCGCCGGTCAGCGGCGCCAGGCCCACTTCGAACGATACAGTCGCGGTGCGCGGCGTCGCGAACAGCGGGCCAACGGCGAGGTAGCACGCAGCGGCCAGCAAGCCACCGGCGATTTTGCCGATCGGGCTGCTCAAGGCATCCATCGCGCCACCGACCTTGGCCAGGGCAACAACGGTGATCACCGGCAGACCGACCGCGGTGATCAGAAAGCCCAGCGCCGCCATCCAGACATGAGGTCCGGACTGCAAACCGACGATAGGCGGGAAGATGATGTTGCCAGCCCCGACGAACAGGGCAAACGTCATAAAACCAAGTGCCAGGATGTCCTGGCCTTTCAACACTTTCATTAAGGAAATACCACACTACTGAATCGGAATTTAGAGAGGGATTTCCCTTATGGGTGAGGGAAATGCTGTCGACCCGTATAGGACCGACCCTTTAGCGCGAAGCTTCCTTGTGGGATGCGGACGCAAAAATGGCGGCTAGCCTAACGAATTTGAGCGACAAACGCACTGTTAGAGGGCGAACTATCCGATCTGCGACATTTTCGTGTCGCGTTTTCATACGTAATGTTCACGGTCTGTGTAGGAGCCGGCTTGCTGGCGATTGGCGGTGTGCCTGATACACCGCGTCGCGGGAATCGCCAGCAAGCCGGCTCCTACAGATGTTTGATTCATCCAGAAACGACAAAGGCCACCCGAAGGTGGCCTTTGTTTGGTGAAGCGTCAGTTAAGCGCGAGGCTTACTTGACAGCCCAACCAGTCAGCTCGGCCAGGGCCTTGCCGATGTCTGCCAGCGAACGCACGGTTTTAACGCCTGCGTCTTGCAGTGCAGCGAACTTCTCGTCTGCAGTGCCTTTGCCGCCAGAGATGATTGCGCCAGCATGGCCCATGCGCTTGCCCGGAGGAGCAGTCACACCAGCGATGTAGGAAACAACCGGCTTGGTCACGTGTGCCTTGATGTAGGCAGCCGCTTCTTCTTCAGCCGAACCGCCGATCTCACCGATCATCACGATCGCTTCGGTCTTCGGGTCTTCCTGGAACAGCTTCAGGATGTCGATGAAGTTCGAACCCGGGATCGGGTCACCGCCGATGCCGACGCAAGTCGACTGACCGAAACCGGCGTCAGTAGTTTGCTTCACAGCTTCGTAGGTCAGGGTGCCGGAACGGGAAACGATACCGACCTTGCCTGGCAAGTGAATGTGACCTGGCATGATGCCGATCTTGCATTCGCCTGGAGTGATCACGCCTGGGCAGTTAGGGCCGATCAGGGTGATACCCAGCTCGTCGCACTTAACTTTAGCGTCCAGCATGTCCAGGGTAGGAATGCCTTCGGTGATGCAAACGATCAGCTTGATGCCGCCGAATGCTGCTTCCAGGATGGAGTCCTTGCAGAAAGGAGCTGGAACGTAGATCACGCTGGCGGTGGCGCCAGTGGCAGCTACAGCGTCTTTCACGGTGTTGAACACTGGCAGACCCAGGTGCTCGGTGCCGCCTTTACCAGGAGTTACACCACCAACCATCTTGGTGCCGTACTCGATGGCTTGCTGGGTGTGGAAACTACCTTGCGAACCGGTAATACCCTGGCAGATAACTTTGGTGTCTTTATTGATCAGGACGCTCATTATTTGCCCTCCGCAGCTTTAACGACTTGTTGAGCAGCGTCGGTCAGGCTGGTAGCAGCGATGATGTTCAAACCGCTTTCTGCCAGTACTTTAGCGCCCAGCTCAGCGTTGTTGCCTTCAAGGCGAACAACAACCGGGATTTTCACGCCGACTTCTTTCACAGCGCCGATGATGCCTTCGGCAATCATGTCGCAACGAACGATGCCGCCGAAGATGTTGACCAGTACTGCAGCGACGTTAGTGTCGGACAGGATGATCTTGAACGCTTCGGTAACGCGTTCTTTGGTAGCACCGCCGCCCACGTCGAGGAAGTTGGCTGGTTTGCCGCCATGCAGGTTGACGATGTCCATGGTACCCATGGCCAGGCCAGCACCGTTGACCATGCAACCGATGTTGCCTTCCAGTGCTACGTAGTTCAGTTCGAACTTGGCAGCGTGCGCTTCGCGCGGATCGTCTTGCGACGGATCGTGGAAAGTCTTCAGCTTAGGCTGACGGTACATGGCGTTGGCGTCGATGTTGATCTTGGCGTCGAGGCAATGCAGATCGCCGTCAGCCTTGATCACCAGCGGGTTCACTTCCAGCAGAGCCAGGTCGTGATCCTTGAACAGCTTGGCCAGACCTACGAAGATCTTGGCGAACTGAGCAACCTGCTTGCCTTCCAGACCCAGCTGGAATGCCAGCTCGCGACCCTGGAATGGCTGAGCGCCAACCAGTGGATCGATAGTGGCTTTCAGAATTTTTTCTGGAGTGTCGTGAGCGATTTTCTCGATGTCCACGCCACCTTCGGTGGAAGCCATGAACACGATACGACGGCTCGAACGGTCAACGACAGCGCCCAGGTACAGCTCTTTAGCGATATCAGTGCACGATTCAACCAGGATCTTGGTGACTGGCTGACCATTGGCGTCAGTCTGGTAAGTCACCAGACGCTTGCCCAGCCACTGCTGTGCGAAGGCTTTGGCGTCTTCTTTGCTGCGAACCAGCTTAACGCCGCCCGCTTTACCGCGACCACCAGCGTGGACCTGGGCTTTGACAACCCACTCGGTGCCGCCGATTTTGTCGCAAGCTTCTGCTGCTGCTTCCGGGGTGTCTACCGCATAACCGGTGGAAACTGGCAGGCCGTATTCAGCGAACAGCTGCTTACCCTGATACTCGTGAAGATTCATGCTTATTACCGTCTTCGTTAGGTACTGCGCATTCGGTGCTGCACTTGTTCAAGTGCCGCACCACCTGTGACTGCTGCTTGCGTAGCCTTTCCGGATACCCGGTGCAGCCACGCAAGACTGCGTCCAGCGGATATTCCGCGGTGAGTCTTGCATGCAAGGCTCACGACGGGCCATACCGCCGTGGTTTCTTATTGTCTTAACGCTTCTTGCGGTTGGCGATGTGGATGGCGCCGCCATTCACAGCCAGAGCTGCTTCGTGCAAGGCTTCAGACAGGGTCGGATGGGAGAAAACCATCATGCCCAGGTCTTCAGCGCTGGTGCCGAATTCCATGCCGATCGCGCCCTGCTGAACCAGTTCTGCAGCGCTCGGGCCAATCACGTGGACGCCCAATACGCGGTCAGTCTTGGCATCGGCAATGACTTTCACGAAACCGCCGGTGTCGTTGGCTGCCATGGCACGGCCACTGGCTGCGAACGGGAAGGTGCCAACGTTAACTTCAACGCCTTCAGCCTTCAAGGTCTGCTCGGTTTTGCCGACCCATGCGATTTCCGGGTGAGTATAAATAACCGAAGGGATCAGGTCATAGTTGATTTGCGCTTTGTGGCCCTTGATGCGCTCAACAACCATGATGCCTTCTTCGGACGCCTTGTGCGCCAGCATCATGCCGCGAACCACGTCACCGATCGCGTAAACGCCCGGTACGCTGGTAGCGCACTGGTCGTCAACGAATACGAAACCGCGCTCGTCGATGGTCACACCGCTGTCGGCAGCCAACAGTTCGGTGGTCACTGGACGGCGACCAACGGCAACGATCAGCTTGTCAAAGGTGATGCTCTGTTCGCCGTTGGCGTCGGTGTAGTTCACAACGACTTCGTCGCCGTTCACTTTGGAACCGGTGACGCGAGCGCCCAGCTTGATGTCCAGACCTTGTTTGGTCAGGGTTTTGTAGGCTTCTTTGGAAACGGCGTCGTCAGCAGCCGGCAGGAACTTCTCCAGCGCTTCCAGAACAACCACTTCAGCGCCCAGGCGCGACCATACCGAACCCAGTTCCAGACCGATTACGCCAGCGCCGATAACGCCCAGACGCTTGGGTACGGATTGGAATTCCAGTGCGCCGGTCGAATCGACGATCACTTTCTGGTCAACAGGAGCCGGTGGAATGTCGATCGGGCGCGAACCCGAAGCCAGAATCACGTTCTCGGCTTCGATGATTTCAACGCTGCCGTCTGGCTTGGTCAGTTCGACTTTCTTGCCGGCCAGCAGTTTGCCGTGGCCTTGCAGGGAAGTGACGCCGTTCGCCTTGAACAGGGTGGCAACGCCAGAGGTCAGGCCTTTGACGATGTTGGCTTTACGGCCAACCATTGCCGACACGTCCATGGTCACGCCAGCGTGATTGATACCGTGGATCGCGAAGCCTTCTTTGGCTTCCTTGTATTTCCAGGAGCTGTCCAGCAGCGCCTTGGATGGAATGCAACCGACGTTCAGGCAAGTACCGCCGAGGGCCAGTTTGCCTTCCTTGTCGGTGTATTTCTCGATGCAGGCAGTGGTGAGGCCCAGTTGCGCTGCTTTAATGGCAGCCACGTAACCGCCAGGGCCCGCGCCAATCACTACCACGTCGAATTTCTGAGTCATGTGTCATTCCTTCTCGAATCAAACCGGACGGCCCCTTATGGGGACCGTCGTGGGACGAAGCTGGTCATTACAGACGGGCCGCCATCCTGCACGGCCCATGCAACGAAATCAGATATCCAGCAGCAAACGAGCCGGGTCTTCCAGCAGGTTCTTGATGGTAACCAGGAAGGTCACAGCTTCTTTGCCATCGATCAGACGGTGATCGTAGGACAGAGCCAGGTACATCATCGGACGGATTACGACCTGACCGTTGATCGCCATAGGACGCTGCAGAATGTTGTGCATGCCCAGGATGGCCGCTTGCGGCGGGTTGACGATCGGAGTCGACATCATCGAACCGAAGGTACCACCGTTGGTGATGGTGAACGTGCCGCCGGTCATTTCGTCCATCGACAGTTTGCCGTCGCGAGCCTTCTTGCCGAAGGTGGCGATGCCGCCTTCGATTTCAGCCAGGCTCATCAGTTCGGCGTTACGCAGAACCGGTACAACCAGGCCGCGGTCGCTGGAAACAGCAACGCCGACGTCAGCGTAGCCGTGGTAAACGATGTCGCCACCGTCGATCGATGCGTTGACAGCCGGGAAGCGTTTCAGCGCTTCGGTGGCAGCCTTGACGAAGAACGACATGAAGCCCAGGCGTACGCCGTTGTGGGACTTCTCGAACAGGTCCTTGTACTTCGAACGCAGGGCCATGACTTCGGTCATGTCGACTTCGTTGAAGGTGGTCAGCATCGCCATGTTCGACTGAGCTTCTACCAGGCGCTTGGCCACGGTAGCGCGAACGCGGGTCATCGGTACGCGCTTCTCGATGCGGTCGCCAGCGGCGAACACAGGAGCAGCGCCAGCTGGAGCGGCAGCCTTGGCAGGCGCGGCAGCCGGAGCGGCTTTCTTGGCAGCAACGGCTGCAACCACGTCTTCCTTGGTCACACGACCGCCTTTGCCGGTGCCGGCAACGGAAGCGATGTTGATGCCGTTTTCTTCAGCCAGCTTGCGAGCAGCCGGTGCAGCAACAGGATCGTCTTCGCCTTCGGCGGCTGGAGCAGCAGCCTGTGCAGCGGCCGGAGCAGCAGCGGCAGCCGGAGCAGCGGCAGCAGCGCCGCCTTCAACGATGGAGCCCAGGACTTCGTCGGACAGAACGGTGTCGCCTTCGTTCTTGACGATAGCGCCCAGCACGCCGTCAGCAGTGGCCAACACTTCCAGCACAACCTTGTCGGTTTCGATATCGACGATCAGGTCGTCACGCTTTACAGCGTCGCCCGGTTGCTTGTGCCAGGTGGCAACGGTGCCATCGGCAACCGATTCCGGGAAAGTGGGGGCTTTGATTTCGATAGCCATTATCTGTGAGTCCTTAAATTCGGTTTCAGGTGCGCGAAGGCGTTAAACAGTAAAGGCGTCTTGCAGCAGTTTTTCCTGCTGCTCAGCGTGCATCGATGCGTAACCGCATGCAGGTGCAGCAGAAGCCTCACGGCCCGCGTACTCAAGTACGAGAGACTTGTTGAGATTGCTGATGCTACGACGCATGTGGTGTTGGCTGCAGTACCACGCACCCTGGTTCATCGGCTCTTCCTGGCACCACACGGCATTTTTGACGTTGGTGTAAGGAGCCAGGACTTCTTTCAAGTCGTCCTCAGGGAATGGGTACAGTTGCTCGATACGCACGATGGCGATGTCATCACGACCTTCGGCACGGCGTTTTTCCAGCAGGTCGTAGTAGACCTTGCCGCTACACAGAACAACGCGCTCGACCTTTTTCGGGTCCAGTGCATCGATTTCCGGGATAACGGTCTGGAACGAACCTTCGGCCAGATCCTCCAGAGTCGAGATGGCCAGCTTGTGACGCAGCAGCGACTTCGGAGTCAGAACGATCAATGGCTTGCGCAGCGGGCGAATCACCTGACGACGCAGCAAGTGGTAGATCTGAGCCGGCGTAGTCGGTACGGCTACCTGAATGTTGTGCTCGGCGCACAGTTGCAGGTAACGCTCCAGACGAGCCGACGAGTGCTCCGGACCCTGACCTTCATAACCGTGCGGCAGCAGCATGGTCAGACCGCAGAGACGGCCCCACTTGTGCTCGCCACTGGTGATGAACTGGTCGATAACCACCTGGGCACCGTTGGCGAAGTCGCCGAACTGGGCTTCCCAGATCACCAGCGCTTCAGGCGTGGTGGTCGAATAACCGTACTCGAACGCCAGAACCGCTTCTTCGGACAGGAACGAATCGTACAGGTCGAAACGTGGCTGGCCGTTGTACAGGTTCTGCAACGGGATGTAGGTACCCGCGTCTTTCTGGTTGTGCAAGACAGCGTGACGGTGCGAGAACGTACCGCGACCGATGTCCTGACCCGTCATGCGAATCGGGTGACCTTCGAACGCCAGGGTCGCGTACGCCATGGTTTCGGCGTAACCCCAGTTGATCGGCAGGCCGCCGGCTTGCATCTTCTGACGGTCTTCGTAGATTTTCGAAACCTGGCGCTGAACCACGAAGCCTTCTGGAATTTCCAGCAGCTTGGCGGACAGTTCCTGCAAGGTCTTCAGATCGAAACGCGTGTCGTGACGTGCAGTCCAGGCGTGGCCCAGGTACGGACGCCAGTCCACGAACAACTCTTTGTTCGGCTCTTTGACCAGGCTTTTTACAACATGCAGACCGTTGTCCAGCGCGTTGCGGTATTCGTCGACTTTCGACTGAACACGCTCAACGTCCAGCACACCGCTCTGAGTCAGGCGATCGGCATACAGTTCACGGGTGGTGCGCTGTTTGGTGATCTGCTGGTACATCAGAGGCTGGGTGCCGCTAGGCTCGTCGGCCTCGTTGTGGCCGCGACGACGGTAGCAGACCAGGTCGATCACCACGTCACGCTTGAATTGCATGCGGTAGTCGATGGCCAGCTGGGTCACGAACAACACGGCTTCCGGATCATCACCATTCACATGGAGGATCGGCGCCTGGATCATCTTCGCAACGTCGGTCGCGTACTCGGTGGAACGCGAGTCCAGCGGGTTGCTGATGGTGAAACCGACCTGGTTGTTGATCACGATGTGCACGGTGCCGCCGGTCTTGAAACCGCGGGTCTGCGACATCTGGAAGGTTTCCATCACCACGCCCTGACCGGCGAATGCCGCGTCACCGTGGATGGAGATCGGCAGAACCTTCTCACCGGTAGGGTCGTTACGACGATCCTGACGGGCGCGAACCGAACCTTCGACCACTGGAGATACGATTTCCAGGTGGGACGGGTTGAACGCCATGGCCAGGTGAACTTCACCGCCGGCGGTCATCACGTTGGACGAGAAGCCCTGGTGGTATTTAACGTCACCGGAACCCAGCTCGACCTTCTTCTTGCCTTCGAACTCGTCGAACAGCTCACGCGGGTTCTTGCCGAAGGTGTTGACCAGCACGTTCAGACGACCACGGTGGGCCATGCCGATCACGATTTCCTTGGTGCCGTAGGAACCGGAACGCTGGATCAACTCGTCGAGCATCGGAATCAGGCTTTCGCCGCCTTCCAGACCGAAACGCTTGGTGCCCGGGTATTTGGTGCCCAGGTATTTTTCCAGGCCTTCACCGGCAGTGACGCGCTCGAGCAGGTGGCTCTTGATGTCGGCGGAGTACGTCGGACGACCACGCACGCTTTCCAGACGCTGCTGGAACCACTGGCGCTGCTCGGAATCGGTGATATGCGTGAATTCAGCGCCGATGGTGCGGCAATATGTCTGCTGCAACGCTTCGTGAATTTCGCGTAGGCTCGCCTCCTCTTTGCCGATGAACAGGTCGCCGGCACGGAAGGTCGTATCAAGATCGGCATTGGTCAAGCCGTAATGATTGATTGACAGGTCTGCAGGTGCAGGACGCTGCCACAGTCCCAGCGGGTCAAGCTGAGCTGCCTGGTGGCCACGCATACGGTAGGCCTGGATCAATCGCAGCACTTCAACTTGCTTCTTCTCGTGCTCACTGCTCACGCTGCCGGCGGAAACCGGTTGGGCGCGGCGCTGGTTCTTTGCCAGCAAGACGAAATGATCGCGAATTGTGGAGTGCGAAACATCGGTGGCAGAGTTGCCTTCGGTCGGCAACTTCTGAAAGTAGGTGCGCCACTCTTCTGGCACAGCGTTAGGGTCGTGCAGGTAGAGCTCATAAAGCTCTTCCACATAGGCAGCGTTACCTCCGGAAAGGTAGGCGCTGTTCCACATGCGCTGCATCACGCTTTCTTGCATGCTTGGTCACCCTCGGTTAGGGGAACACCATCGGCGTCGACACCGAGCAAACTTGCAGAAGTCCGAATGCAGCGACCAAAACAAGCCACTTAGGATCACGCTGATAGTCCGGGTACCAGCCCGGATGCCCCTGCTTGTCTCATTTCTTCAAAATAAGAGCGGCAGCTTTGTGAGCTGCTGCTCAGGTTAAAACTACGGCGCCGGTTGAAGCCTGCGCCGTAGCATCTACGGGTACAGCGGTCCTACGGGTACTGCTGAATCACACGCCGCTTTGCAGCAACATGTGACGTACGTGACCGATGGCCTTAGTCGGGTTCAGGCCTTTCGGACAAACGTTTACACAGTTCATGATCCCGCGGCAGCGGAATACGCTGAACGGGTCATCCAGCGCAGCCAGACGCTCGGATGTCTTGGTGTCGCGACTGTCTGCCAGGAAGCGATACGCTTGCAGCAGGGCAGCTGGACCCAGGAACTTGTCCGGGTTCCACCAGAAGGACGGGCAAGAGGTCGAGCAGCAAGCGCACAGGATGCACTCGTACAGACCGTCGAGCTTTTCACGCTCTTCAGGGGACTGCAGACGCTCGATGGCCGGAGCCGGCGTGTCGTTCTGCAGGTATGGCTTAACCTTTTCGTATTGCTTGTAGAAGATGCTCATATCGACGACCAGGTCACGGATAACCGGCAAACCTGGCAGCGGACGAACGATCAGCTTGTTACCTTTTACGACAGAAGACAGCGGCGTGACGCATGCCAGAGCGTTTTTGCCGTTGATGTTCATGCCGTCGGAACCGCAAACGCCTTCACGGCAAGAGCGACGATAGGAGAAACCTTCGTCCTGCTCTTTGATCAGGGCCAGCACGTCCAGGACCATCAGGTCTTTACCACCGGTATCGACCTGGAATTCCTGCATGAACGGCGCGGCGTCCTGATCAGGGTTGTAGCGATAAACACTGACTTGCAACATGGCGGCCACCCTTAATAAGTCCGAATCTTAGGTTCAAAAGTCGGAACAGTCTTCGGCGAGAAGTTCACAGCACGCTTGGTCACGCGCTTGTCACCCGGGAAGTACAGGGTGTGGCACAGCCAGTTTTCGTCGTCGCGATCTTCGTAGTCTTCACGGGCGTGAGCGCCGCGGGACTCTTTGCGGATCTCTGCAGCGATGGCGGTGGCTTCGGCCACTTCCAGCAGGTTCTGCAGTTCCAGGGCTTCGATTCGAGCAGTGTTGAACGCCTGGCTCTTGTCGTTGATCTTGACGTTGGCGATACGGCCACGCAGATCAGCCAGCTGAGCGATACCCTTCTGCATGTATTCGCCGGTACGGAACACACCGAAGTAGTTCTGCATGCAGCTTTGCAGTTCTTTACGCAGGGTAGCGACGTCTTCGCCTTCGGTACGCGAGTTCAGGCCATCGAGACGTGCCAGGGCAGCGTCGATGTCGGACTGGCGTGGACGGGCGTAATCAACGCCTTCTTTCAGGGTCTGCTCCAGGAACAGACCGGCCGCACGGCCGAATACCACCAGGTCGAGCAGCGAGTTGCCGCCCAGACGGTTGGCACCGTGAACCGATACGCACGCCACTTCGCCTACTGCGAACAGACCAGGAATGATCTGGTCAACGCCGTCAGCGTCCTGAGTGATTGCCTGGCCATGAATGTTGGTGGCAACGCCGCCCATCATATAGTGGCAGGTTGGAACGACCGGAATCGGCGCCACGGCTGGATCGACGTGGGCGAAGGTCTTGGACAGTTCCATGATGCCCGGCAGACGGCTGTGCAGAACTTCTTCACCGAGGTGATCGAGTTTCAGCATTACGTGGTCGCCATCCGGACCGCAACCGTTGCCGGCGATGATTTCTTTAACCATCGAACGAGCAACAACGTCACGACCAGCAAGGTCTTTGGCGTTCGGAGCATAACGCTCCATGAAACGCTCGCCGTGCTTGTTGATCAGGTAACCGCCTTCACCGCGGCAACCTTCTGTAACCAGTACACCGGCGCCGGCGATGCCGGTCGGGTGGAACTGCCACATTTCAATGTCTTGTACCGGCACGCCAGCACGCAGAGCCATGCCGACGCCGTCACCGGTGTTGATCAGGGCATTGGTGGTGGACGAGTAGATACGACCTGCACCGCCAGTCGCCAATACGGTCGCGTTAGCGCGAACGTAGGAGGTTTCACCGGTTTCGATGCAGATGACGATCATGCCGACAAAGGCACCGTCTTCGTTCTTGACCAGGTCGACGCCGTAGTATTCGTTGAGGAATACGGTGCCGGCCTTCAGGTTGGCCTGGTACAGGGTGTGCAGCAGTGCGTGACCGGTACGGTCGGCAGCGGCGCACGTACGTGCAGCCTGGCCACCTTTACCGAAGTCTTTCGACTGACCGCCGAACGGACGCTGGTAGATGCGGCCTTGTTCGGTGCGGGAGAACGGCAAGCCCATGTGCTCGAGCTCGAAGACCGCTTCCGGGCCTACGGAACACATGTATTCGATAGCGTCCTGGTCACCGATGTAGTCGGAACCCTTGACGGTATCGTACATGTGCCAGCGCCAGTCATCGTTCGGATCAGCAGACGCGATAGCGCAGGTGATGCCACCCTGGGCGGATACGGTGTGCGAACGAGTCGGGAAAACCTTGGTGACAACGGCAGTCTTGTGACCGCCCTGTGCCAGCTGCAGAGCAGCGCGCATGCCAGCACCGCCGCCGCCAATGATGATGGCGTCGAACGAAAGCGTATTAACTGTAGTAGACATGAATCAGATACCCCAAAGAATCTGCACACCCCAGACGAAGTAAGCGAACATCGCAACGCCGCATACTGCCTGGAAGAGGAAACGTACAGTGGTCGCGGACTTGCCGAACGCCATTGGCGTCAGGTAGTCGGTCGCGATGGTCCACATGCCGACCCAGGCGTGAGCGCCGAGGGCAACGAGGGCCAGGAGACTGAAGATACGCATCCAGTTATTGGCGAACAGTTCATGCCATTGGGCGTAGCCGATGCCTGGGTTGGCAACGACGTATCCGATCAGGAAGATGAAGTAAGCCGCGAGAACGACCGCAGACACACGTTGCGCCATCCAGTCATAGAGGCCCGAACGCGACAGGTTCGTGACGTTAGTTACCATATCCAAACTCCTGCCAGAACGATTACCACCACGGAAACGGCGATAACGATTTTCGAGCCCAGCTTGCCGCCTTCCAGCGTCTCACCGATGCCCATGTCCATGATCAAATGGCGCACACCGGCTACCAAGTGATACAGCAGAGCGGACAGGATGCCCCAAATCACTAGCTTGGCTAGCGGACTGGTCAGACACGCTTTCACCTGACCGAAGCCTTCCTCGGAGCTCAGCGACTTGTCCAATGCGTAAAGCATGATGGCCAGGCTGACAAAGAGGATGACACCGGAGATACGGTGAAGAATGGACGTGTAAGCAGTGACTGGGAGTTTGATGGTCCTTAGGTCTAGGTTTACAGGTCGTTGGCTTTTCACGGCTTTTTTTTCACACTGAAGAGCCCCTAACAATCAGGGCAAAGTTGTTGGGGAGTGCACTGGTCAGGTAACCACCACCCAGGGATGCGACCCCCAATGAAAGCAAGCCCAAAAGCCCTTGGCGGTCGGTGGCCGAGTATAGACAGTTAGGCTACTAATGACAACGCGTTCACCTTCCCCTAATAGCGCATTGCACAAGTTGGATAAAAGGCGTAAATGGCAGTCAATTTCGAGGAAAAAGTCCGGTTAAAGCCTTCTGGAGCAAGACTTTAGGCAAATTGACATTCGAATTTATCTCACTATAGTGGTGCGGGCCCTGCGTGGGGGGTCTGTCTGATGATTTCAAGCATAAATAGGAGGCCACATGGCTGACAAAAAAGCGCAGTTGATCATCGAGGGCGCAGCCCCCGTCGAGCTGCCCATTTTAACCGGCACCGTTGGTCCCGATGTTATCGATGTTCGGGGCCTGACGGCCACGGGCCGTTTCACCTTTGACCCTGGTTTCATGTCGACCGCTTCCTGCGAGTCGAAGATCACCTATATCGACGGCGACAACGGCATTCTGCTGCACCGCGGCTACCCGATCGAACAGCTGGCTGAAAAGTCGGACTACCTGGAAACCTGCTATCTGCTGCTCAACGGCGAACTGCCGACCGCAGAACAGAAGGCCCAGTTCGTCAGCACCGTGAAGAACCACACCATGGTTCACGAGCAGTTGAAGACCTTCTTCAACGGCTTCCGTCGCGACGCCCACCCGATGGCCGTCATGTGCGGCGTAGTCGGCGCTCTCTCGGCCTTCTACCACGACTCCCTGGACATCAATAACCCGCAGCATCGCGAAATTTCCGCGATCCGCCTGGTTGCCAAGATGCCGACCCTGGCAGCGATGGTTTACAAGTACTCCATGGGCCAACCCATGATGTACCCGCGCAACGACCTGACGTACGCGGAAAACTTCCTGCACATGATGTTCAACACCCCGTGCGAGATCAAACCGATCAGCCCGGTACTCGCCAAGGCCATGGACCGGATTTTCATCCTCCATGCCGACCACGAGCAGAACGCATCGACCTCCACCGTACGCCTGGCCGGCTCTTCGGGTGCCAACCCGTTCGCCTGTATCGCCGCCGGCATCGCTGCACTGTGGGGCCCTGCCCACGGCGGCGCGAACGAGGCTGTCCTGACCATGCTTGACGAGATTGGCGATGTGTCGAACATCGACAAGTTCATCGCCAAGGCCAAGGACAAGAACGATCCGTTCAAGTTGATGGGCTTCGGTCACCGGGTTTACAAAAACCGCGACCCACGCGCCACCGTGATGAAGAAGACCTGCGACGAAGTGCTGAAGGAACTGGGCATCCAGAACGATCCGCAACTCGAACTGGCCATGCGCCTGGAAGAGATCGCCCTGACCGACCCGTACTTCATCGAGCGCTCGCTGTACCCGAACGTCGACTTCTACTCGGGGATCATCCTCAAGGCGATCGGCATTCCAACCAGCATGTTCACCGTGATCTTCGCTCTGGCGCGGACTGTCGGCTGGATCTCCCACTGGAAAGAAATGCTCTCCAGCCCGTACAAGATTGGCCGTCCACGCCAGTTGTACACCGGCTACGAGTCGCGTGACATCACCAAGCTGGAAGACCGCAAGTAAGATCTTTCTTGCGATAGCGTGTTGAGTTGTACCGGGAACGGCCTCTATTTATATAGAGGCCGTTTTTGTTTGTGCGCTTTGGGTTGTGTACATATCCGTTACTGCGGTAATGGCCACTAATGGTTTCGCCCTTACGGCGAGTCACTTGGAAGAGCCCCAAGTAATCAAGGGCTCTTGCCCCTTTCGTTCGGTGGCTCGCTAAGGCTCGCCATGCCCTCGCTCCGGTCCTGCTCCGTGGGCCCGCCGCCATCGGCCATCCATGGCCGGGGGCGGCTAACCCGGCATCCATGCCGGGTTGCCCACTGCGCAGAACCTCCACTCGGCCTCTCGAGGGGGCGTGTACCGCCACAGCCGCCGAGGCGGCCTGGTAGCCGACCTGGCTCTTTGGTCGACCGCGCTGCCCTTCTCAGCTGCGCTCACTCATTCAGGATACGTACACCAATCCCGTGTAGGAGCCGGCTTGCTGGCGATAGCGTCCGTTCAGCCAATAAATATGTTGGATGACACACCGCCATCGCCAGCAAGCCGGCTCCTACAAGGGATTGGGTTCACACGGTCAAAATTGTAGGAGCTGGCTTGCCAGCGATGGACGTCAATGATGGCGCGGATTGTCTGGATGAGCGCGCTGTCCGGGCGTTTTTCGCGAGCAAGCTCGCTCCTACAGAGGGAACTCACTCCGGTCGTTGATTTTGCTGTTGCTTTGGCTTTTGACCTTGATCCACCCGCCCCTTCGGAAGGCTGAGTGGAGGTGTTCATCCGGGGATTGGCGCGCAGCGCCGTTCGACGAAGTCGAACTCATCGCATGTAGGTGCCAGCGAAGCCAACCGGAGGGCGATGCCCCCGGATGAATGCCGGAGCGAAGGAACGCCGAGCCTTAGCGAGGGGCCGGACGCTCGGGGCGAGCCTTTTTTGCTTACTTTTTTTGGCGTTTGAAAAAAAGTGAGTCGCCGTAAGGGCGAAACCGTCAGCAGCCGTTACCGCAGAAATGGATATGTACATCTGTAAGAAAATGGTCGGCTGTCAGGCCGTCTTCGCGGGCAAGCCTCGCTCCTACAAAAAGCAATGCAGCAAAAGAAATGCCCCGATCTCTCGACCGGGGCATTTCTGTTCAACACAAATTACACAGACAAACTCAAAGCCTTAGTGCGAAACCGCCCCACTCGCCCCCAACCCAGTCTGCGAACGAACAAACTGCGGGAAGAACAGCGCCCGCTCATTATCCGCAGCAGTCGACTTGTCAGTAATCGAGAAGAACCAGATCCCCACAAACGCAATGGCCATGGAGAACAGCGCCGGGTATTCATACGGGAAGACCGCCTTCTCGTGACCCAGGATCTGCACCCAGATGGTTGGCCCCAGCACCATCAAACCAACAGCACTGACCAGACCCAGCCAGCCGCCGATCATCGCACCGCGAGTCGTCAGCTTCTTCCAGTACATCGAAAGCAGCAGCACCGGGAAGTTACAGCTCGCCGCGATGGAGAACGCCAGGCCCACCATGAACGCAATGTTCTGCTTCTCGAACAGAATACCCAGACCGATCGCCAGCACCGCCAGGGCGATGGTGGTGATTTTCGAGACGCGAATCTCGTCTTTTTCGTTGGCCTTGCCTTTCTTGATCACGCTGGCATACAGGTCGTGAGACACCGCCGAAGCACCGGCCAGGGTCAGTCCGGCAACCACTGCCAGAATGGTCGCGAACGCTACCGCCGAGATGAAGCCCAGGAAGATACTGCCACCGACCGCGTTGGCCAGGTGCACCGCCGCCATGTTGTTGCCGCCCAACAGCGCGCCAGCCGCATCTTTGAAGGCCGGGTTGGTGCTGACCAGCAGGATCGCGCCGAAGCCGATGATGAAGGTCAGGATATAGAAGTAACCAATGAAGCCGGTTGCATACAGCACGCTCTTACGGGCTTCTTTTGCGTCACTCACGGTGAAGAAGCGCATCAGGATGTGTGGCAGGCCAGCAGTACCGAACATCAGAGCCAGACCCAGGGAGAACGCGGAGATCGGGTCTTTCACCAGACCGCCCGGGCTCATGATCGCCTCACCTTTAGGGTGAACCTTGATCGCCTCGGAGAACAGTGCGCTGAAGTCGAAGTTGACGTGCTTCATCACCATCAGCGCCATGAACGAGGCACCGGACAGCAACAGCACAGCCTTGATGATTTGCACCCAAGTGGTCGCCAGCATGCCGCCGAACAGCACGTACATGCACATCAGGATACCAACCAGGATCACCGCAACGTGATAGTCGAGACCGAACAGCAGCTGGATCAGCTTGCCGGCACCAACCATTTGCGCGATCAGGTAGAACGCCACTACCACCAGCGAACCGCAAGCGGACAGCGAACGGATCTGGGTTTGCCCGAGGCGGTAGGACGCCACGTCGGCAAAGGTGTATTTACCCAGGTTACGCAGACGCTCGGCGATCAGGAACAGAATGATCGGCCAACCCACCAGGAAGCCGATCGAGTAGATCAGGCCGTCGTAGCCGGAGGTGAACACCAGCGCGGAAATACCCAGGAAGGACGCCGCGGACATGTAGTCGCCGGCAATCGCCAGACCGTTCTGGAAACCGGTGATCTTGCCGCCCGCCGCATAGTAGTCGGCCGCCGAGTTGTTTTTCTTGGAGGCCCAGTAAGTGATGTACAACGTTGCGCCGACGAACGCCACGAACATCAGGATCGCGGCCATGTTCAGGGGTTGTTTCTGTACGGCGCCGGTCAGGGCGTCAGCCGCCCAGGCGCCAGGTGCGAAAGCTGCGATGCTCAATAGAGCCATTAGACGCCGGATCATTGCTGAGCCTCCTTGAGAATCGCATTGTTCAGGTCGTCGAATTCGCCATTGGCGCGTCGAACGTAAATCCCGGTCAGGATGAAGGCCGAGACAATCAGCCCGACACCGATCGGTATGCCCCAGGTAATCGATGACTCAGGGCTGATTTTCGCGCCCAGAATATGCGGCCCGTAAGCGATCAACAGGATGAATCCGGAGTAGAGACCAAGCATGATCGCCGAAAGAATCCAGGCGAACCTTTCTCGCTTACTAACCAGCTCCTTGAAGCGCGGGCTGTTTTGAATCGAGAGGTAAATGCTGTCGTTCATTGTTTTTATCCTCGCAGCACAGATTATTGTTGGAACGGTATCCACTCTATGCGGCTGCGGGGCAGGTTCCAGACGACCTTAGTATTAGAGCGACATGACAGAATCGCCATTTTCCAGCATGGCGCAACTTCTGTAGGAGCCCGGCTTGCCGGCGATGGCGATTGTGAGGACGCCATCGCCGGCAAGCCTGGATCCTACAGAAAAACAAAAAGCCCCTTGGCTGTTATGCCAAGAGGCCTTGAGAAGTGCCGACCAGAAACGTCAGCTCAAATCATTTGGTCCAGTCCGCAACGCGCTCAGGGTGCTTGGCAACCCAATCCTTCGCAGCGGCTTCAGGCTTGGCACCGTCCTGAATCGCCAGCATGACTTCGCCGATTTCGTCTTTCGACGCCCACTGGAAGTTTTTCAGGAACTTGGCCACTTCCGGCGCTTTGGTTGCCAGTTCTTTGCTGCCGATGCTGTTCACGGTTTCAGCCGCGCCATAAACGCCTTTCGGGTCTTCCAGGAAGCGCAGTTTCCACTTGGCGAACATCCAGTGCGGCACCCAACCGGTGACGGCAATGGATTCGTTTTTCTTCTCGGCACGGGTCAGCTCGGCAATCATGCCGGCGCCGGAACTGGCCTTGAGTTGGTAACCGGTCAGGTCGTAGTCCTTGATTGCCTGCTCGGTCTTGAGCATCACACCTGAACCGGCGTCGATGCCGACAATACGTTTTTTGAAGCTGTCGTCGGTTTTCAGGTCATCGAGGGTTTTAGCTTTCACGTACTCCGGCACGATCAAGCCGATTTTTGCATCCTTGAAGTTCGGGCCGTAATCGACGACCTGATCCTTGTTCTTGGTCCAGTATTCGCCGTGAGTCACCGGCAGCCAGGCGGACAGCATGGCGTCGAGTTTGCCTGTGGCCACACCCTGCCACATGATCCCGGTGGCGACGGCTTGCAGCTTCACGTCATAACCCAGTTTCTGCTTGATCACTTCGGCCGCCACGTGGGTGGTCGCGACGCTGTCGGACCAGCCGTCAACGTAACCGATGCTCAGGGTTTTGCTCTCGGCATTGGCCATCGTGGAGCCAATCGCAAGTACCAGTGCGGCACCCGCGCCTAAAAGTCGTCGCATCTTCATCGTTACTTCCCCGAAAGTGCTGCGCTCGACGGATGCCGAGTCGCGTCAACGTATTGTTATGGTGCACTGCGCGCCCATCACGCCTCACCGCAAACTCGTACGATCATCAGCGCGTTTTATTAATGAGAACACTGACGCCTCGATAATCAACCTGACGCCAACCTGAACCTGTGCTGTCAGCGACCTCAAGGCATCGAGAAACGACATCAGAACGCCATTAATTACGAGCACCTGAAAGGCCTCGGGCGATCCGCCCGAACTTTGCATGTCAAAATTATGCGGGCCACCAAGCGCGGGACAAATGCGGGTAACATGCGCGGCTTTGCTCCCAGACGGCCTGACCATGCCCGCGACATCACGCTTTCCTTTTTTCGCTTACCTTTTCGCCTGCCTGCTGGGGCTCTTTGCTCTCGGCGGTTTTTGGTACGGACTCGGCAAACCGGTGATTCTGCCGGACGTGGCCAGCGCGACGCACAAACTGCAATGCGCCTCCTACACCCCGTTCGACAAGGACCAATCGCCGTTCGATCAGCCGTTCAAGTTGCGCCCCGAGCGCATGGACGCCGACCTCGCGCTGCTGGCCACCCGCTTCGAATGCATTCGCACCTATTCCATGACCGGCCTTGAAGCCTTGCCCGACCTGGCGCGCAAACATGGTCTGAAGTTGATGATCGGTGCGTGGGTGAACAGCAACCCGGTGGACACCGAGAAAGAAGTCGACCTGCTGATCGCCTCGGCCAACGCCAACCCGGATGTGGTCACGTCGGTGATCGTCGGCAACGAAGCCCTGTTGCGCAAGGAAGTCACCGGTGCGCAATTGGCCAGGCTGATCAACAAGGTCAAAAGCCAGGTCAAGCAGCCTGTCACTTATGCCGACGTCTGGGAGTTCTGGCTCAAACACCCGGAAATTGCCCCGGCGGTGGACTTCCTGACCATTCACCTGCTGCCGTATTGGGAAGACGATCCGTCGAACATCGACGCCGCGCTGCAACATGTTCGCGAAGTGCGCCAGGTGTTCGGCAACAAATTCGCACCCAAGGACGTGATGATTGGTGAAACCGGCTGGCCAAGCGAAGGCCGCCAGCGCGAAACCGCGCTGCCGAGCCGGGTCAATGAGGCCAAGTTCATTCGCAGCTTTGTGATCATGGCCGAGCAGGAAGGCTGGCACTACAACCTGATCGAGGCGTTCGACCAACCCTGGAAACGCGCCAGCGAAGGGGCCGTTGGTGGTTACTGGGGCCTGTTTGACGCCGACCGTCAGGACAAGGGCGTGCTGGCCGGTCCGGTGTCCAACGTACCGTACTGGTCGCAATGGCTGGCGGTGGGCGGGATGATTTTCCTTGGCACGCTGATCCTTGGCGGTCGTGTACGCAGTACCCGCTCTGCGTTGGTGCTACCGCTGCTCGGCGCTTTGGCGGCCTGTTCGATTGGCGCCTGGGGCGATCTGGCACGCGTCACCACCCGGTTTACCAGTGAATGGTTGTGGGTTGCGTTGCTGACGGCTTTGAACCTGTTGGTACTGGTGCATGCAGCGCTGACACTGAGTGACCGTAGCGGCTGGCGTCTACGGGCCTTCAATGTGCTGGAGCGTCGGGCCGGCTGGTTGCTGGCAGCAGCAGGTTTTGCAGCGGCGGTGATGATGCTCGAACTGGTGTTCGATCCGCGTTATCGCAGCTTTCCGAGCGTAGCTTTCATCCTGCCCGCGCTGGTTTATCTGTGCCGGCCGGTGAGTGTGCCACGTCGTGAAATCGCGCTTCTGACCTTCATCATCGGTGCCGGGATTGCGCCGCAGCTGTATCGCGAAGGTTTGCAGAATCAGCAGGCCTGGGGCTGGGCGCTGGTGAGTGTGTTGATGGTGGCGGCGTTGTGGCGCTGTTTGCGGGTTCGCAAGGGCTGATGGCCCCATCGCGAGCAGGCTCGCTCCCACATTTGATCTCCATCGTTCACATAATATGTGTTCACTGAAGATCTACTGTGGGAGCGAGCCTGCTCGCGATGGCGATCTGTCAGGCGCCGCGAGACGCCCGGACCAACCGCAACCCCGCAATCACCACCGCAAACACAGCCATCGTCGTGTTGTACAACGCCAACGCCGGAAACCCGAACACCAACGCCAACACCGCCAACCACCACCCTGCCCGCCCCGGCAACACGAAGCCGATCACGGCGGCGGCCACTGCCGCCCAACCCAACACCTGGAAATGAATCATCAGGCCCAGGTTCGAACGGACCAGGCATTCCCAGCGGCTCGCCTCGTCCACGCAGAGGCCGACCCATTGCGCATCCTCCATGAAGCCATACCGCGCGCCATAACTGGCGGCCAGCCATAAAGGCAGCAAAACAAGCAGCAGAATTACCGGTAAACGGCGGGACATGAAGCACTCCAATCAGCGAAAAACGGCGGCCAGCTTAATCCCCCGGCAGCCTGACGCAAGCCTTAACAACAGTTAACTGGGCACTCAATCACTGCAAAGTGTATCGTCCAGCTACTATTACTCTGAAATTTGGCCTGATTGGTGTCGATACATGGCACTTTGGCGCAACCCCCGTGGTCATAGCCTGCGAACTTCATTCGGCACCTTTCTATAAGGGATCCAGTCATGCTCCGTTCCTTGCGCTTCGCCGCCCTGTTTAGCGGCCTTATCTTGAGTGCGTCCGCACTGGCGGTCGATATCGACGCCGCCAGTTATGGCTATCCCTTGACCAACCCGTTCGAGGCGACCATCGCCACGACGCCACCGGACCTGCGTCCGGAGTTGCCGCTTGACGATGACATCGACCAGGAAACCCGCACCGTCACACTGCGCCCGGAGCGCGAGTTCGAACTGCCGGACAATTTCTGGCCGGTGAAGAAGCTGACCTACCGCATCGCCACCCAGGATAAAGCCGCCCCACTGATCTTCCTGATCGCCGGCACCGGTGCGCGCTATGACAGCAGCCTTAACGAATACCTGAAAAAGCTCTACTACAAGGCGGGTTACCACGTGGTGCAACTGTCGTCGCCCACCAGCTTCGACTTCATGAGCGCCGCTTCACGCTTTGCCACACCCGGCATCACCAAGGATGACGCCGAAGACATGTACCGGGTGATGCAGGCCGTGCGGGCACAAAACCCGAAAGTGGCCGTCACCGATTACTACCTGACCGGCTACAGCCTGGGGGCGCTGGATGCGGCATTTGTCGCGCATCTGGATGAAACCCGCCGCAGCTTCAACTTCAAGAAAGTCTTGCTGCTGAACCCGCCGGTGAACCTCTACACCTCGATCACCAACCTGGACAGACTCGTCCAGACCGAGGTCAAGGGCATCAACAACACCACCACGTTCTATGAACTGGTGCTGGACAAACTGACCCGATACTTCCAGCAAAAAGGCTACATCGACCTCAACGACGCCCTGCTCTACGACTTCCAGCAGTCCAAGCAGCACCTGTCCAACGAACAGATGGCCATGCTGATCGGCACGTCGTTCCGCTTCTCGGCGGCCGACATCGCTTTCACCTCGGACCTGATCAACCGTCGCGGCCTGATCACTCCGCCGAAAACGCCCATCACCGAAGGCACCAGCCTCACGCCATACCTCAAGCGTGCGCTGCAGTGCGACTTCGACTGCTACATCACCGAACAAGTGATCCCGATGTGGCGCGCGCGCACTGACGGCGGCAGCCTGCTGCAACTGATCGACCAGGTCAGCCTGTATGCCCTGAAGGATTACCTGCACGACAGCCCGAAAATCGCGGTCATGCACAATGCCGACGACGTGATCCTCGGCCCGGGTGACCTCGGTTTCCTGCGCAAGACCTTCGGCGACCGCTTGACGGTTTATCCACTGGGTGGCCACTGCGGCAACCTTAACTATCGCGTCAACAGCGACGCCATGCTGGAGTTCTTCCGTGGCTAAATACCTCCTGCTTATCGCAGCGTTACTCTGTGCAGGCGTCGCCAATGCCGACAACAGCAAAGCCAACGCCCCGGTGGTCGTCGACAGTGACGGCTTCAAGGAGCCACTGAGCAAACTCAAGTTCAACCCGGGGCTGGATCAGCGCGAATTCGAACGCTCCTCCCTCAACGCCCTGAACGTGTACGACCCGCTGGAAGAGTGGAACCGCCGGGTGTATCACTTCAACTACCGCTTCGACCAATGGGTGTTCCTGCCGGTGGTCGACGGGTATCGCTACATCACGCCAAGCTTCCTGCGCACCGGGGTCAGCAACTTCTTCAACAACCTCGGCGACGTGCCGAACCTGATGAACAGCCTGCTGCAGTTAAAGGGCCAGCGTTCGATGGAAACCACTGCGCGCCTGCTGCTCAACACCACCATCGGCATCGCCGGCCTGTGGGACCCGGCCACCGCCATGGGCCTGCCGCGCCAGAGCGAAGACTTCGGCCAGACGCTCGGTTTCTACGGCGTACCGGGCGGCGCCTACTTCGTGCTGCCGATCCTCGGCCCGTCCAACATCCGCGACACCGGCGGCCTGGCCGTGGACTTCACCGCCGAATCGGCGATCAACTTCCTGAACGTCTCCGAAGTCAGTTCCAACCACCCTGAAGTGTGGGCCCTGCGCAGCATCGACAAGCGCCACCAGACCAGCTTCCGCTACGGCCAACTGAACTCGCCGTTCGAATACGAAAAGGTGCGCTACGTGTACACCGAGTCGCGCAAGTTGCAGATCGCCGAGTAATTTATCGGCAACAAAAAAAGGCCATTCGATGTGAATCGAATGGCCTTTTTTGCAGCTTTCACTGGGGTGCAGGGCCCACGGTGTAGGAGCCGGCTTGCTGGCGATGGTCTCAAGTGCGCCGCGCTTAACCAGTACCCCCGCGTTATCGTTAACGACCATCGCCAGCAAGCCGGCTCCTACAGGTTCAGCGTTTGATTACCTGCCAAAGCTTGCTGACAACCATCACACCCGCCAACACCACCGCCCCCGCCACAATCCCCGCCACGGCATTCAGCAGCGTCGGCACGATAAACCCGGCACCGCCCGCCCCTGCGCTGACACCTTCAATCCAGTGATGCACCACCGGCACGCCGTGAGTGAGAATCCCGCCACCCACCAGGAACATCGCCGCCGTCCCGATCACCGACAGGCTTTTCATCATGTACGGCGCCGCACGCAGAATCCCGCCGCCAATGCTTTTAGCCATCTGGCCGGGCTTCTGGGTCAGCCACAGACCGAGGTCATCGAGCTTGACGATGCCCGCCACCAGCCCATAGACGCCGATGGTCATGACGATGGCAATGCCCGAGAGCACGATGACTTGCTGGGTCAGCGACGCATCGGCCACGGTGCCAAGGGTGATGGCGATGATTTCCGCCGAAAGAATGAAGTCGGTACGGATGGCGCCCTTGATCTTGTCCTTTTCGAACGCCACCAGATCCACCGCCGGGTCGGCCACAGCCTCGACAAGCTCCGCATGCTCGGCCTGGTCTTCAGCCTTGCTGTGCAGGAATTTGTGCGCGAGTTTTTCGAAACCTTCGAAACACAGGTAGGCGCCGCCGACCATCAGCAACGGCGTCACCAGCCACGGAATGAATGCACTGATCGCCAGCGCTGACGGCACCAGAATCAGTTTGTTGAGAAACGAGCCCTTCGCCACGGCCCAAACGACCGGGATTTCCCGTTCGGCACGTACGCCGCTGACCTGCTGGGCATTGAGCGCCAGGTCGTCACCGAGCACGCCGGCGGTTTTCTTGGCGGCCATTTTGGTCATCAACGCCACATCGTCGAGTACCGCGGCAATGTCGTCGATCAGCAACAGTAAACTGCTTCCTGCCATGAATCAGGTGTCCTTCTGGAATGAATGCTGCGCAGCATAGCGCGGCCGAGCGCCACATGGGGCATTCTTGAGCGCCGCGCGAGGCCGGTGCTACCATGCGCAACCGCCAGAACAGGCAAGGAACCACCTGGTTTATGAGCACTATCCGCGAGCGCAACAAAGAACTGATCCTGCGTGCCGCCAGTGAAGAATTTGCCGACAAGGGCTTCGCTGCGACCAAAACCAGTGACATCGCAGCCAAGGCGGGATTGCCCAAGCCCAACGTCTACTACTACTTCAAATCCAAGGAAAACCTCTACCGCGAGGTTCTGGAAAGCATCATCGAGCCGATTCTGCAGGCCTCGACGCCGTTCAACGCCGACGGCGTGCCCAGCGAAGTGCTGAGCGGCTACATTCGCTCGAAAGTCCGCATCTCCCGCGATTTGCCCTTCGCCTCCAAGGTGTTCGCCAGCGAAATCATGCATGGCGCCCCGCACCTGAGCGCCGACCTGGTCGAACAACTGAACAGCCAGGCGAAACACAACATCGACTGCATCCAGACCTGGATCGACCGCGGGCAGATCGCCCCCATCGACCCCAACCACCTGATGTTCAGCATCTGGGCCGCGACCCAGACCTATGCCGACTTTGACTGGCAGATCACTGCCATCACCGGCAAGGCCAAGCTGGATGAAGAGGATTATGAAGCGGCGGCACAGACGATTATCCGGTTGGTGCTGAAGGGGTGTGAACCGGATCATTAAGATTGCGGTGACTTTATCGCTAGCAGGCTAGCTCCCACATGGGATTTGTGAACGTCATAGCGCTAGTGTGGGAGCTAGCCTGCTAGCGATGAAGACGACTCGGTTTCAGCTCAAAGCCAAATGGCATCCCACAGAGAATAGTCGCCAAGCTTTTCCACCAGTCCAGCCCGCAACGGGTTGGCCACGACATACCGCGCCACCTTTACCAAATCCTCTTCCCGCCGCAGAGCCCGGTCGTGAAAGCCTTTCTGCCAGAGGGTGATCTTGCGGCCAGTGAACTGATTCACCGCCTTGGTGCTCAGTGATTTAGTCTTTTGCATCAGGTCACCCAACGATCCCTGCTGTAACTCGACCAGCCAATGGAAATGATCGGGCATGATGACCCAAGCCAATGAATTAACGCAGCCTTGGTCCTGCGCGGCGCGAAACTGTGCGACGACCAATCTGCCCAAGATGAAATTCTTGAAAACAGGTTTTCTGGCGAGTGTATTGGTGGTCAACAGATAGATGCGGTTTGGCTCGGCATAGCGGCCGATGCGTAAACGGTTTGAAGCGGGTAAATCAGGCATTCCTTTGCCCCTTGCATGATTAATTCATGAAGAAGGCTAGTCCTGATATTACCCAAGGGTGGGGCAGTCATTTAGATGGATGTGTCTGACGGTTTGTCATCGCCAGCAGGCTGGCTCCCACAGTTGATCTCTGACACTCAGATGTTCCCTGTGGGAGCCAGCCTGCTGGCGATAGCGGTGGATCAGTCACCCATGATTCAAGCTGCTACCCCCGCATCCGCCTTCAACCCCAACGCCTCGATCGCATTGATCGCACACTGCTCATCAACATCCGACAGATCCCCGCTGATGCCCACAGCTCCCAGCACATTCCCGTCCTGATCCCGAATCAACACACCGCCCGGTGCCGGCACCACGCTGCCCTGCCCCAGGCTGTTCAACGCCGCGATAAACGCCGGGCGTTGCTGGGCGTCCAGCGCCAGCAGGCGTGAGCCTTTGCCCAGCGCAATGGCGCCCCAGGCTTTGCCGATGGCGATCTGCGGACGCAGCAGGCTGGCGCCGTCTTCGCGTTGCAGGGAAACCAGGTGTCCGCCGGCATCCAGCACGGCGATGGTCAAAGGGGCCGCGTTGATTGCACGCGCGGCGGAGATGGCCTGACTGGTCAGGTTGACTGCCACTTTCAAGGTTAAAGCGCTCATGGTGCCGTCCTCATTTTGTTATAGGGAAAGCGGAAGGACTGCGCGCTTGCACCGCAGCCCGATGCAACAAATAGAACACAATGAGTTATTTTTTTGTATACAATAATTATCGAAAAGCGCCACATGCGACGAAAAGCCACAGCAGAACAGGCTTCCGACGAATGAAACAGTCGCTTGAGAAAATGGATTGACCTGCGCCGTCCGCCGTGAATACACTCTGCGCAAAGCCACTTGTATACAATTACAAAACGTAAGAGGCACAAAACCATGAGCAAAATGAGAGCAATCGAAGCCGCCGTTCTGGTGATGCGCCGCGAAGGGGTTGATACCGCTTTTGGCATCCCCGGTGCCGCCATCAACCCGTTGTACTCCGCCCTGCAAAAGGTCGGCGGCATCGATCACGTCCTCGCTCGACACGTTGAAGGCGCGTCGCACATGGCCGAGGGCTACACCCGCACCAAGGCCGGCAACATCGGCGTGTGCATCGGCACTTCCGGCCCGGCCGGTACTGACATGGTCACCGGGCTCTACAGCGCCTCGGCCGACTCGATCCCGATTCTGTGCATCACCGGGCAAGCACCCCGCGCCCGTATGCACAAGGAAGACTTCCAGGCTGTCGACATCACCACCATCGTCAAGCCAGTGACCAAGTGGGCGACCACTGTCATGGAACCGGGCCAGGTGCCGTATGCGTTCCAGAAAGCCTTCTACGAAATGCGCTCCGGCCGTCCAGGCCCAGTGCTGATCGACCTGCCGTTCGACGTGCAGATGGCCGAAATCGAATTCGACATCGACGCCTACGAACCGCTGCCACTGGCCAAGCCAACCGCTAACCGCGTGCAAATCGAGAAGGCCCTGGCCATGCTCGATCAGGCCGAGCGTCCATTGCTGGTCGCCGGTGGCGGCATCATCAATGCCGATGCCAGCGAGTTGCTGGTGGAATTCGCCGAGCTGACCGGCATTCCGGTCATCCCTACCCTGATGGGCTGGGGCACGATCCCGGACGATCACCCGTTGATGGTCGGCATGGTGGGTTTGCAGACTTCGCACCGTTACGGCAACGCCACCCTGCTGAAGTCCGACGTGGTACTGGGCGTCGGTAACCGTTGGGCCAACCGCCACACCGGCTCGATCGACGTGTACACCGAAGGCCGCAAGTTCATTCACGTTGACATCGAGCCGACGCAAATCGGCCGCGTGTTCAACCCGGACCTGGGCATCGTCTCCGACGCCGCTGCCGCGCTGACCGTGTTCATCGAAGTCGCTCGCGAATGGCAAGCCGCCGGCAAGCTGAAAAACCGCAGCGCCTGGCTGCAAGACTGCCAGCAGCGCAAAGCCAGCCTGCAACGCAAGACGCACTTCGACAACGTGCCGGTCAAACCGCAGCGCGTTTACGAAGAGATGAACCAGGTGTTCGGCAAAGACACCTGCTACGTCAGCACCATCGGTCTGTCGCAGATTGCCGGCGCGCAGTTCCTGCACGTCTACAAGCCGCGTCACTGGATCAACTGCGGTCAGGCCGGCCCGCTGGGCTGGACGATTCCGGCAGCACTGGGCGTGGTCAAGGCCGATCCGAACCGCAAGGTTGTGGCGCTGTCGGGCGACTATGATTTCCAGTTCATGATCGAAGAATTGGCGGTGGGCGCGCAGTTCAAGCTGCCGTACATCCACGTTGTGGTAAACAATTCGTACCTGGGGCTGATTCGTCAGGCCCAGCGCGGTTTCGACATGGACTATTGCGTGCAGCTGTCCTTCGATAACCTGAACGCTCCGGAACTCAACGGTTACGGTGTCGATCACGTCGCGGTTGCCGAAGGCCTCGGTTGCAAGGCGCTGCGTGTGTTCGAACCGGCTCAGATCCAGCCTGCACTGCGCAGGGCCCAGGAGCTGATCGAAGAGTTCAAGGTGCCGGTGATCGTCGAGATTATTCTGGAGCGCGTGACCAACATTTCCATGGGCACCGAGATCAACGCCGTCAACGAATTCGAAGACCTGGCGCTGGTCGGCAACGATGCGCCGACCGCGATTTCGCTGCTCGATTAACAGCTGACCGCTCCCCCCTGTAGGAGCGAGGCTTGCCCGCGAAGGCGTCGTGCCATTCAACATTGATGCCGACTGACACAACGCCTTCGCGGGCAAGCCTCGCTCCTACAGAGGGAGCTCACACATTTACGGGAGACCACCATGCCGCGTTTCGCAGCCAACCTGTCCATGCTGTTCACCGAACAGGACTTTCTCGCCCGTTTCGAAGCGGCCGCCAAGGCCGGCTTCAGTGGTGTCGAATACCTGTTCCCTTACGATTTCAGCTCCGCCGAGATCAAGGCCAAGCTCGACGCCAACGGTCTGACCCAGGTGTTGTTCAACCTGCCGGCCGGTGACTGGGCCAAGGGCGAACGCGGTATCGCGTGCCTGCCGGACCGGGTTGAAGAATTCCGCGCCGGGGTCGATCTGGCCATTGCCTACGCGCAAGTACTGGGCAACACCCAGGTCAACTGCCTGGCCGGTATTCGTCCACAAGGCGTCGACGATGCCACCGTGGAAAAAACCTTTGTCGCCAACCTCAAGTACGCGGCCGACAAGCTGCAAGCGGCGGGCATCAAACTGGTGATGGAAGCGATCAACACCCGCGACATCCCGGGTTTCTACCTGAACAACACGGCGCAAGCCCTGTCGATTCGCGAGCAGGTCGGCAGCGCCAATCTGTTCCTGCAATACGACATCTATCACATGCAAATCATGGAAGGCGACCTGGCCCGCACCCTGCAATCGCACCTGGGTGAAATCAATCACGTGCAATTGGCGGACAACCCGGGGCGCAACGAACCGGGCACCGGTGAAATCAACTACCGCTTCCTGTTCGAACACCTGGACCGGATTGGTTATCAGGGCTGGGTCGGTTGCGAATACAAGCCGCTGACCACCACCGAAGCAGGCCTGGGCTGGCTGAAAACCCACAACGCGATCTGATCGAAAACCGCGTCATCGTTCTTCGCGGGCAAGCCTCGCTCCTACGAACAACCCTGCCCCTGTAGGAGCGAGGCTTGCCCGCGAAGGCGCCCTCGCTGACACCCACGAATTTTGCGAACAGAGCAATAAAAACAAGAGGAATTTCTCATGGCTAAAATCGGATTTATCGGCACCGGCATCATGGGCCACCCAATGGCGTTGAACCTGCAGAAAGCCGGTCACAGCCTGTTCCTGTCGGCGCACCACGATGCCGCGCCTGCCGACCTGATCGCCGGTGGCGCTGTCGCCCTGGCGAACCCGAAAGAAGTTGCGCAAGAAGCTGAATTCATCATCGTCATGGTGCCGGATACCCCGCAGGTCGATGACGTGCTGTTCCGTGCCGACGGTATTGCGGCCGGTGTCGGCAAGGGCAAAGTCGTCATCGACATGAGCTCGATCTCGCCCACCGCCACCAAAGCCTTCGCGGCCAAGATCAACGAAAAAGGCGCGCAGTACCTCGACGCGCCGGTGTCCGGCGGTGAAGTCGGTGCCAAGGCTGCGACCCTGAGCATCATGGTCGGCGGCGATGCCGATGCCTTCGAACGCGCCTTGCCGCTGTTCCAGGCAATGGGCAAGAACATCACCCTGGTGGGCGGTAACGGCGACGGGCAAACCGCGAAAGTGGCGAACCAGATCATCGTCGCGCTGAACATTCAGGCCGTGGCCGAAGCCCTGCTGTTCGCTTCGAAAAACGGTGCCGATCCAGCCAAGGTGCGTGAAGCGCTGATGGGCGGTTTCGCTTCGTCGAAAATCCTCGAAGTGCATGGCGAGCGCATGATCAAAGGCACCTTCGATCCAGGCTTCCGCATCAGCCTGCACCAGAAGGACCTGAACCTGGCCCTGCAAGGTGCCAAGGAGCTGAACATCAACCTGCCAAACACCGCCAACGCCCAGCAAGTGTTCAGCACCTGCGCGGCCATCGGTGGCAGCAACTGGGACCACTCGGCGTTGATCAAAGGCCTGGAGCACATGGCGAATTTCTCGATTCGCGATAAGAACTAAGTCTCTGTCTGACCCTGTGGGAGCTAGCCTGCTAGCGATGAAATCGACGCGGTGTGTCTGGTAGACCTCAGCGCCTGAATCGCTAGCAGGCTAGCTCCCACAAGGGGCCGAGTTGCCCTTCAAATAACAAGAAAATCCGGGAGCCCGCCATGTCGGTCGATCCGCAACAATTCCTGCGTGAGCTGTTTGCCACAGCCATTGACGCGGCCCATCCGCAGCAAGTCCTCGAAGCTCATTTGCCCACTGACCGCAGCGGTCGCGTGATCGTCATCGGCGCCGGCAAAGCCGCCGCCGCCATGGCCCAAGTGGTCGAGCGCTGCTGGCAGGGTGAAGTGTCCGGCCTGGTGGTGACGCGTTACGGTCACGGCGCCCCGTGCGAAAAAATCGAAGTCGTCGAAGCCGCTCACCCGGTGCCGGACGCCGCCGGCCTGGCCGTCGCCAAGCGCGTGCTGGAACTGGTCAGCAACCTGAGCGAAGACGACCGCGTCATCTTTCTGCTCTCCGGTGGCGGTTCTGCGTTGCTCGCCCTTCCGGCCCAAGGCATCACGCTCGCCGACAAGCAATCGATCAACAAAGCCCTGCTCAAATCCGGCGCGACCATCGGCGAGATGAACTGCGTGCGCAAGCACCTCTCGGCGATCAAGGGCGGCCGTCTCGGCAAAGCCTGCTGGCCCGCCACTGTTTATACCTATGCGATTTCCGATGTACCGGGCGACCTCGCCACGGTCATCGCTTCCGGCCCCACCGTGGCCGACCCGAGCACCTCCGCCGAAGCGCTGGCAATCCTCAAGCGCTACGACATTGAAGTCCCGGCGTCGGTGCGCAACTGGCTGCAAAGCCCGGAATCGGAGACGGTCAAACCCGGCGACCCAAGCCTGGCGCGCAGTCATTTCCAATTGATCGCCCGTCCACAACAGTCGCTTGAAGCCGCTGCTGTGAAAGCCCGTCAGGCCGGTTTCAGTCCGCTGATCCTCGGCGATCTGGAAGGCGAATCCCGCGAAGTGGCCAAGGTTCACGCCGGCATCGCGCGGCAAGTGGTCTTGCATGGCCAGCCATTGGCGGCGCCGTGCGTGATCCTTTCGGGCGGTGAAACCACGGTCACCGTGCGCGGCAATGGTCGCGGCGGACGCAACGCCGAATTCCTCCTGAGCCTGACCGACAGCCTCAAAGGCTTGCCCGGCGTCTACGCGCTGGCCGGCGATACCGATGGCATCGACGGCTCCGAAGACAATGCCGGGGCGATCATGACCCCGGACAGCTACGCCCGCGCCGCCGCCCTCGGTTTGAGCGCCAGCGATGAACTCGACAACAACAATGGCTACGGCTATTTCGCGGCGCTCGACGCGTTGATCGTCACCGAGCCGACCCGCACCAACGTCAACGACTTCCGCGCCATCCTGATTCTCGAGAGCACAAAAAATGACGCCTGATAAAAAGGTCAAAATCCTCGCCACCCTCGGCCCCGCCACCGACGGGATCGAAGACATCCGCGAACTGGTGCAGGCCGGGGTCAACATCTTCCGCCTGAACTTCAGCCACGGCGATCACGCCGACCATGCTCAACGCTATCAATGGATTCGAGAAGTCGAGCGCCAACTGAATTATCCGCTCGGTATCCTGATGGACCTGCAAGGCCCGAAACTGCGGGTCGGCAAGTTCGCCGAAGGCAAGGTGCAGTTGCATCGCGGTCAGGCCCTGCGCCTGGACCTGGACCCGACGCCGGGCGATCAACGCCGGGTCAACCTGCCGCACCCGGAAATCATCGCCGCGCTGGAGCCGGGCATGGATTTGCTGCTCGACGACGGCAAACTGCGACTGCGCGTGGTCACCAAATACGCTGACGCAATCGACACCACGGTGCTCAATGGCGGCGAACTCTCGGACCGCAAAGGCGTGAACGTGCCGCAAGCGGTGCTGGAGTTGAGCCCGCTGACGGCCAAGGATCGTCGCGATTTGAGTTTCGGTCTGGAGTTGGGCGTGGATTGGGTCGCGCTGTCGTTCGTGCAGCGCCCGGAAGACATTCGCGAGGCGCGTGAACTGATCGGCGACAAAGCGTTTTTGATGGCCAAGATCGAGAAGCCGTCGGCGGTCACGCAACTGCGGGAAATCGCCGAATTGAGCGACGCGATCATGGTTGCCCGTGGCGACCTCGGTGTCGAAGTGCCCGCCGAAAGCGTGCCGCAGATTCAGAAGAACATCATCAGCATCTGCCGCCAACTCGGCAAACCGGTGGTGGTGGCGACGCAGATGCTCGAATCGATGCGCTTCTCCCCGGCCCCGACCCGCGCCGAAGTCACCGATGTGGCCAACGCCGTAGCCGAAGGTGCAGACGCCGTGATGCTGTCGGCGGAAACCGCGTCCGGCGAATACCCAATAGAAGCTGTGCAGATGATGAGCAAGATCATCCGCCAGGTGGAAAATGGTCCGGACTATCAGACGCAACTGGATGTCAGCCGGCCGAAAGCCGAGGCGACCGTTTCCGATGCGATCAGCTGTGCGATTCGTCGCATCAGTAACGTGTTGCCGGTGGCGGTGCTGGTGAACTACAGCGAATCCGGCACGTCGAGTCTGCGGGCGGCGCGGGAACGGCCGACGGTGCCGATTCTGAACCTGACACCGAATCTGCAGACCGCTCGCCGCTTGACGGTGGCGTGGGGGGTGCACTCGGTGGTCAATGATCGTCTGCGCCAGGTGGATGAAGTGTGTTCGACGGCGCTGGAGATTGCACAGGCGCAAGGGATGGCGCAGCGCGGGGACACTTTATTGATCACGGCGGGTGTGCCGTTTGGGCAGCCTGGGTCGACTAACTCTTTGCGTATCGAGACGTTGATCTAGAGCGCCCATACCGGCCTCATCGCCAGCAGGCTGGCTCCCACATTGGTTTTGTGTCGATAACGAAATCAAGACTGAACGCAGATTCAGTGTGGGAGCCAGCCTGCTGGCGATGCTGGCGACTCGGTTTCACTGAAACACCCACAGACTTCATCATGCCTGCCAACCACTTCAACACCCACTGCCCCGATTGGGCGACTGCCCTGCTCAACGGCTTCAGCCAGATTTTCCTCCAGCGCCATCCGCTGTTTGGTCTGTTGTGCCTGCTCGCCATTCTATTCACCGCACCGGCCCTGCTCGGCGGTGCGTTGCTGGGCGGTGTCGCCGGTTTGCTCACCGCGCAACGTCGCCACTACGCCAAGGCCGATCGTCAGGCCGGGCTGTTCAGTTACAACGGTGTCCTGCTCGGTTTGCTGCTGAGCCTGTATTTCCCCTGGTCCGCGCTGTTGCCGCCGCTGATCATTGCTGCGGGTGGATTGAGCGCGATGCTCACTCAGCAGTGGCTCAAACGCATCCGGGTCAGCCAATACCTGCCGGCCTATACGGCGCCCTTCGTGGGATTGGGCTGGTTGCTGCTGTGCTTCGCCACCCCCTCGACCGAAGCCCATTTGATCGAAGTCAGTGCGTTGAACATGCTCCTCGCCCCCCTGAAAGGCCTCGGCCAGGTGATGTTCCTCGGTCATCCGCTGGCCGGTGCGATGATTGCCGTGGGTTTGCTGATCGCTGATCGCCGCGCATTCTGCTGGGCGATGCTGGCGTCTGCCGCGGGCATGGGCTGGAGCCTGCTGCATCAAGACTTCTATAGCGCATTGATCGGCCTCGGTGGCTATAACGCCGTACTCGCCGCCCTCGCCCTCAGCTCGCTGCGCCAGCAACCGTGGCTGCCGCTCATCGGCATCGCAGCGGCGCTGTTGCTGACGCCGGTGTTTGCCGCCATCGGCCTGCCAACGCTGACCGCGCCGTTTATCCTCGCCTGCTGGCTGATCCGCACGGTTATGCAAATGTTCGGCAAAACCACCGTCGCCGGTACGCCTTGCACTCTGGAGGAGAATCACCCTAGGCTGCGCTGATTCTCGATTCAGGCGTTATCCATGGACAGCAGCAAAAACTGGCGTGAAGACCTTTACGTCATGGTTTTCCAGAGCGACACCAAGGCCGGGCGGCGCTTCGACGGCATTCTGCTGTTGATCATCCTCGCCAGCATCGTCATCGTGATGCTCGACAGCATCGACACGATTCATCAGAACTACGCCAACGTGTTGGCGTACATCGAGTGGGGCTTCACGGTCATTTTCGCCATCGAATATGGCCTGCGCCTGTACTGTTCGCCCAAGCCGCTGCGTTATGCGTTCAGCTTCTACGGGCTGGTGGATTTGCTGGCGATCGTGCCCGGCATCCTCGCGCTGTATTACGCCGATGCGCAGTACCTGCTGATTATCCGGATCATCCGGATGCTGCGGATTTTCCGCGTGCTCAAGCTCAGTCCGTACCTCAAGCAAGCCAATTACCTGATGTTGGCGCTGCGTGGCAGCAAGCAGAAGATCGTGGTGTTTCTGGTCAGCGTCTGCACGCTCGTCACGGTGTTCGGCACGCTGATGTATGTGATCGAAGGCCCGGAGCATGGCTTCACCAGCATTCCCAAAGGCATCTACTGGGCTATCGTGACGCTGACCACCGTCGGCTTCGGCGACATCGTGCCGAAGACGCCCCTGGGCCAGGTGATTTCGTCGCTGGTGATGATCACCGGTTACTCGATCATCGCCGTGCCCACCGGGATTTTCACCGCCGAACTGGCCAACGCCATGCGCGGCGAACAGTTGCAACACGACTGCCCGGTGTGCAAGAAAAACAGCCACGAGCACGGCGCTGCATTTTGCTCGCGGTGCGGCAATGTGTTGTTCAAAAAACTGGAATAAGCAAAGTGCTTTTTAATCTTTAAAGGACTATACGAGCCCGGTTATAGTCGCTGGCAAATTGCCTCACATTTAAATTAGAACAAGGAATGCGCAGTGAAAAAACTCTTTGGCGCCTCACTTCTGGCCGCTGGCCTGGCATTGACCAGCGTGGCTCAGGCTGCACCGACCCTGCTCAACGTTTCCTACGACGTGATGCGCGATTTCTACAAGGACTACAACGCTGCCTTCCAGAAACACTGGCAAGCCGAGCACAACGAAAACATCACCCTGCAGATGTCTTTCGGCGGTTCGAGCAAACAGGCGCGTTCCGTGATCGACGGCCTGCCGGCTGACGTCATCACCATGAACATGGCCACCGACATCAACGCCCTGGCGGACAACGGCAAACTGGTGCCGGACAACTGGGTCACCCTGCTGCCGAACCACAGCGCGCCGTTCACCTCGGCCACGGTGTTCATCGTCCGCAAAGGCAACCCGAAAGCCCTGAAAGACTGGCCGGATCTGCTCAAGGACGGTGTGCAAGTGATCGTGCCGAACCCGAAAACCTCGGGCAACGGCCGCTACACCTACCTTTCGGCCTGGGGTTATGTGCTGAAGAACGGCGGTGACGAGAACAAGGCCAAGGCCTTCGTCGGCAAGCTGTTCAAGCAAGCACCGGTGCTGGATACCGGTGGTCGTGCGGCTACCACTACCTTCATGACCAACCAGCTCGGCGACGTGCTGGTGACCTTCGAAAACGAAGCGGAAATGATTGCCCGCGAGTTTGGCCGTGATCAGTTCGAAGTGATCTACCCGAGCGTCTCCGCTGAAGCCGAGCCGCCAGTGGCCGTGGTCGACAAAGTGGTCGAGAAGAAAGGCACCCGCGCGGCGGCCGAGGAATACCTGAAGTACCTGTGGTCGCCGGAAGGCCAGGAAATTGCTGCGGCAAACTACCTGCGTCCGCGTGACCCGGCGGTACTGGCCAAGTACACCGACCGCTTCCCGAAAGTGGATTTCCTGTCGGTAGAGAAAACCTTCGGTGACTGGCGCACCGTGCAGAAGACGCACTTCAATGATGGTGGGATCTTTGATCAGATTTACGCTCAGTAAACGCTGATAGCCCAATGAAAAAGGCGACCTTAGACGGTCGCCTTTTTTGTTTTTGTGTTCACTGAAGTTCCCTGTGGGAGTGAGCCTGCTCGCGATGGCGGTGGGTCAATCACATTGATGGTGACTGATACACCGCCATCGCGAGCAGGCTCACTCCCACAGGGAACTTCACCTGTCATCACATCGGCGGTGTGACGCCGTCCTTGCCAGCCGAGATGGATTGAGCGGTCAGCGTTCCATCCGCACTCTGAGTTACAAACGTCACGACCTTCACACCCACCTTCAGCAAGCTGCGATCCCCCGGCACCAGGTTAACGATCGGCACATCTTCCGGCACCAGAATCTTCTGCTGTCCGCCCTTGTAGTTGACGGTCAACACCCGACCATTACTGACCACCAGATCACCGACGCTGCCGTTGGTCATGCTGCTGCCCTTGACCAGGTCGAAGGGTCGATGGCCGTCGCCACTGCCGGCCAGCTCCGGCGGAAAGACGTGGACTTCCAGCGCTTTGAGGGAGCCATCTTCCTGCGCAATGGCCGCCGAGCCGATGTAGCTGCCCGGTTTGATGTCTTCGATATTGGCCAGGGTGACGGCGCGAATCTTGGTGTCCTTGGTCAGGTTGATGACCACGTTTTCGCCACTGTTGACGTGGACTTTCAACACGTCGGGGCTGACCCCGGTGATCTCGCCGCGTACGCCGATGCGCATGCCCGGTGCGTCCGCAGCCTGGGCGAGGCTTGCCATGAACAATCCGATCAAAGTGCCGCGAATCAGGTAACGGAACATCGCGTTCATGAAAGTGCCTTCCGGTGATGGGTCGTAAGAGAGAACATAAGCACGCTATCGAACAAGATGTAAGTGAATGTATCATCGGATCTTGAAATTCAGGCGCAGGTTCCAGCGCCACTCATTCCGCAAAGGAATGATTGCTATCACTCCAATCCCTCTTCCGCCGACTCGGCCTGCCACTTAGCCTTCACGCATTCCTTTCAGTTCAGCGAGACACGTTATGAACTCAGCGACTCTGGCGCCCCACGGCGCCGCGACAATGACCAAAGGCATGGTGCTGCTGTTTGCCTTCTGCTGCGGCGCCATCGTTGCCAACATTTACTACGCGCAACCGATCATCGGCCTGATCGCGCCCGACATCGGCCTGACCAGCACCATGGCCAGCCTGATCGTTTCGCTTACCCAGATTGGCTACGCTCTGGGCCTGTTCTTCCTGGTGCCGCTGGGTGACCTGCTGGAAAACCGCCGACTGATGATCATCACCACCGTGGTGGCGATTGCCAGTCTGTTGGGCGCCGCGTTCACCGATCAACCGAATGTGTTTCTGCTGATCTCGTTGCTGGTGGGTTTCAGCTCGGTGTCGGTACAGATCCTGATTCCACTGGCCGCGCACCTGGCACCGGAGGAATCTCGCGGTCGAGTGGTCGGCGGGATCATGGGTGGTTTGCTGCTGGGGATCCTGCTGGCGCGACCGGTGTCCAGCGTCGTGGCTGACCACTTCGGCTGGCGGGCGATGTTTGTGATTGCGGCAGTGTTGATGGCGGCCATCAGCATCGTGCTGGCCGTGACCATTCCCAAGCGCCAGCCTGATCACAGCGCTTCCTACGGTCAGTTACTCGGTTCGCTGTGGACGCTGCTGCGCCAGCAACCGGTATTGCGCCAGCGCGCGTTTTATCAGGGCTGCATGTTCGCCACGTTCAGCCTGTTCTGGACCGCCGTGCCGCTGGAGTTGGCGCGCAATCATGGCTTGTCGCAAACCCAGATCGCGATTTTCGCCCTGGTCGGCGCCATCGGAGCCATCGCCGCGCCCATCGCCGGTCGACTCGCCGATGCTGGCCACACCCGCATCGCTTCGCTGTTGGCGCTGCTGTTCGCCAGCCTGAGCTTCCTGCCAGCATTTATCCATCCGGTCTACAGCGTCATCGGCCTCGCCGTCACCGGCGTGGTGCTCGACTTCTGCGTACAGATGAACATGGTCCTCGGCCAACGTGCGGTCTACGCCCTCGACGCCAAAAGCCGCAGTCGCCTGAATGCGTTGTACATGACCAGCATCTTCATCGGCGGCGCGTTTGGCTCCTCGGTAGCCAGTGCGGTGTACGAACACGGCGGCTGGTTGTGGATCGTGATTGTGGGTAGCGCGTTTCCACTTCTGGCGTTGTTGCGGTTTTTGAGTGTTTCAGAGAAGCGTTCGCTGGCTACCGCTTAAGATGCCAAAAGCTTCGCGGGCAAGCCTCGCTCCTACAGGGTTTGCGCTGGACAAGTAGGAGCGAGGCTTGCCCGCGAAAGCGGTATACCTGATATCACTCAGTGCCGAACCAGCTTCTCCATCGCCGCATCGGCCAGGAAAGAAGAGCGGCTTTTGACATTGTGCTCGCGCACATACCGGTCAATACGCTGAATCACATAGCCGGGCAACGTCACATTGACCTTCTCGGTCTTGCCCATATACGGCGAGATGTCCAGCTCCAGCATTCCCCATCCCATGTCGGCGAAGTCCGGGTTGCCACGATGGGCGGCAGCCGAAGTCGGCATCGGGATCGACTCCCCGTCAGCCGCCAGTTCCTGAAGCATGATGTGGGCAATCTCGATGGCGGCGTTATAGGCGTCTTCAAACGTATCCCCGGCTGTTACGGCGCCCGGAATATCGGGGATCTGAATACCGATGGCGGTGTTCTCGTCGCCCCACTCGATACAGATTGGATATTGCATTATGGATCTCCTGCGTGACTGGCTGGCGGGCAGTACAGCCCGGCTCGCCTCCTGATGCTTTTAACCGTCCCGGTCGGTAAATCCTTTTTCGGGTGAGGGACGGGAATCGTGTACGGGTTGTATCGGTGGGTGAAGAGATGATGGCTGCCGGTAATCCGGTCCAGCGTCCAGCCCGCCTCCTGCAGTTCCTTGATCAATAACCTGCTTTGCACCAACAGCCTCCTTGCTCCGGCCCAGACAAAAATAACTCTAGAGTTATCTTTACTCAAGCACAAAAACCCTGATCACGACGTTCGGTTGTTTTACGATTTGTGATTGCGGCCCCGCGCTTCCTTCCCGAGAATGAATGCTTTCGCTCTGCGTCAGCAGTCCCCCCGAGGTATTCCCGGTTTACACTCAGCGTCCGGAGCCTGAAGCGATGCGGGATGTGGTTCGCGGTTGACCGGTTCAAATGCCGCCTGACCTGCGGCATGTTTTGTTCAAGGAGTGTGCAATGACCCGACGTACTTTTCTCATCACCGGCGCCAGCAAAGGCATTGGCCGCGCGGTGGCCGAACACCTGGACCGCGCCGGACACCGGGTGGTCGGCATTGCCCGCACGCCTGACCTGAGTTTTCCCGGCATCCTGTTTCCGCTGGATTTGAGCGACAGGGCACTCACTCAGGAAGTGCTGGCGGACCTGGCCGGGACTTACGAGTTCGATGGGCTGGTCAACAACGTCGGCCTGGTACGCCCGCAAGTGTTGGGAGAAATCGACCTCGATACGTTCGATGACGTAATGCGGGTCAACCTGCATTCGGCGTTGCAGGCCACCCAGGCGCTGCTGCCGAACATGCGCGCCAAGGGTTGGGGTCGGGTGGTGAACATTTCCAGCCTGACGGTGCTCGGGATTACCCAGCGCACGGCGTATGCCGCGGCAAAAGCGGCGTTGATCAGCTTCACGCGCTCCTGGGCGCTGGAACTGGCGCAAACCGGCGTGACGGTGAACGCCGTGGCACCGGGACCGACGGAAACGGAACTGTTCCGCGCCAACAACCCGCCGGGAAGCAAGGGCGAGGCGCGTTATCTGGCCGGTGTGCCGATGGGGCGTCTGGGACAACCGCAAGAAATTGCCGCCGCGATTGCATTTTTGCTGTCAGAACAGAGCGGGTTCATCACCGGCCAGACGCTGTTTGTAGACGGTGGTTCTTCAATAGGCAAAGCGGCGTTCTGACCCACAACACAGATCCCTGTAGGAGCGGTCCGGCTGCTTGAAGAACAAACCGTCACCGTCAGCGGCAGGATTCGTGTCAGCGCCGCGCAAGGTCTGCGTGAAGCGGTGCTGGCCCATCAAGGGCTGACCATGGCGTCGGCGTGGATGTTTGCGCCGGAGCTGGCCAGCGGAGTGGTCAGGGAGGTGATGACGAAGTGGACGCTGCCGATTCAGGAACTCTGGGCGGTGTTTCCAACCGGGCGGATGGCCAGCGCCAAGGCTCGGGCGTTTGTAGAGTATGTGCAGGGGTTGTTGGTAAAAAGGGTCTGACAGCACCCGTTTCGTTTATTGCGATTTTCGATTATTTCGAATAGCCTGCCAGCTTCGCTTACTCAGAAGGCTGGAACCATCATGTCACCCACCCTCCATCCGACGATAAACCTCCCGCTGGAGCGCGAAGTGCAGGCTGCTATTGAGGGTCAGCGCGCATTGGCGGCCTACCTTGCCACTCAATTCGAAACACAGCGCATCCAGATTTTCGACGACCGGAATGAGGCTCACAGCGTCGAATTACCCACTTCGGCTCTTCGTTTGCTAGTCGATATCCTGGAAGCGCTCGCTGCGGGCAATGCTGTCAAAGTAGTCCCGGTTCACGCTGAACTGACGACGCAGGAAGCGGCTGATCTGCTTAACGTCTCACGCCCGCACCTGATCAAACTGCTCGAATCCGGCGACTTGTCCTACCACAAAACCGGCAAGCACCGACGTGTGCGCTTTGCCGATTTGATGGACTATAAAAACCGGCGCGATACCGCCAGCGAGCAAGCAATGATGCTGCTCGCCGAGCAGGCACAAGCGTTAAGGACAGGATACGAGTGAGGCACTCCTCTTTTACCGCTGTATATGACGCATGTGTGCTGTACCCCGCGCCCCTGAGAGATTTTTTGATGTGGCTTGCACTCTCCGGACGTTTTAGAGCGAAATGGACAATGGAGATACACAACGAATGGAAACGCAATTTGCTCAAAAACCGTCCGGATCTGACCACAGGACAACTGAACCGCACCTCCGAACTGATGGATCAGGCATTACCCGACGCTTGCGTGTCCGGTTACGAAGAGCTTATTGAAGGACTGACGCTACCCGACGTCGATGATCGACATGTCCTGGCTGTTGCCATTCACTGTAATGCCAGCGTCATCGTCACCTTCAACCAGAAAGATTTCCCCTGCACCGCCCTGAGCCCCTTCGGTATTGAGGCTCAACACCCTGACGAGTTCGTCGATAACCTTTTTGATCTCGATCCAGCGGCAGTGATCGAGGCGGCACAACGGCAGCGCAAGCAGCTGAAGCTGCCGCCAATGGATGTCAGTAGTTACCTTGAACTTCTGCTGCGTCAGGGCCTGGTTCAATCGAGCAAGGCATTGACCGAGTACCGCGCCATTCTCTGAACGTCCTTCACAGACTCCAGACAGCAAAACGGCGATCCGTAGATCGCCGTTTCCATTTACTGCCCGAATTGCCGTCCCAACCCACCGGGTACGCCATGGATGTCCGTGTCTTCCCATGGCCCGTTCGGGCTGATCGAGCGGCTCCAGCCGTTGTTCCAGCGATAGTACGTGCGCTGGCGGTAGAAGGTGTTGGTCTGGTCATCGAGCACATATACGCCGAGCTTCTGATCCCAATGGCTGTTACCGCCCGGTGGCGGTGCGAAGCTGGCCGAGGTGCGTGGCATCGGTTTGGCGGGCTTGGCCGGAATACTTGGCTTGCCTGGCGTCGGTGTCGTTGACGGCGTCGGGCGGGGCTGCGACGGCGGGATCGGGGGCAGCGACGTCGGCTCTGGGCGCTGGACCGCACACGCGCTTAACCCCAAAACCAGACTGAGCAGGGTAATACGAGCAATGGCGGTCATGGCGGTGGTTCCTGTTATTTATCTGGGCTGTCGATGGTCAGTTTTTGCGCCGCGGTAGTGCTGCTGGCCATAGGCTGGCTACGACCGATCCATTCGCCGGCAGTCGGCTGGCCAGCCCGTGAGATGCGCGCAACCAGTTGGACTTCAGGAAAGTTCGACAGTTTCAACTGCGGCATCATTGCGTCGGCATCGCCCAGTTCGACGGTCGCCGGCAAGTCGGCCACGGTCAGGCGTTTGGCGGCCAATGGTGCGGGAGGCCCCGAGGTGGCGCGGGCGAAAATGAACACGCTGTCACCCGGCTGAACCTTGGCCTTGAGCTCTGGCGCCAGATCGACGCTGACCTTGAGCAGCGCTGCAACCTTGGGCGCAGGCGCCTGGGCAACCTTGCCGCCGCTGGCTTCGAGTTTCTCGGTAGCCCGGGCAATACCGCCTTGCAGCGCGGCGCGGGAGCCGTCTTCCGGTGGCAGTTGCACCAACAGGCGATTCCAGTAATCGATGGCGTCCTGATAATGCGCGCTTTCAAACGCGGCGATACCGAGCAGGCCAAGGCTGGTGACTTCCTTCGGATCGGCTTTCAGCGCTTCGTCGGTGAGGGCCTGAACCTTGTCCGACCACTTCTTGCCATCGGCGAAGTACTGGGCTTGCGCCCATTGGCCGAGCAGTTCCGGCTGACGACCGGCCAGGTTCACCGTGCGCTCGAAGATCTTCGCCGCGTCGGCGGGACGATCCTGCGCCATATAGGTACGACCCAGGAAGTACAGGCCTTCGGCCGAATCCGGTTGAGCGGCGACGGCGCGTTCCAGACGGCGGGTCATCTCTTCCATCGACTGCGGTGCCTGGGAGAATTCGCGGGTCAGTTCGACCTTGTCGCTGGCGCCGAAATGCAGGTAGAGCCCAAGCCCCAACACCGGCACCAGAATCGCCGCCAGCAATGGCAACGGTTTGCCCAGACGTGCCGCGCGCGGTGCATCGGCGCCTTCGGTGTCGGCGAGCAACTCACGAGCAGCTTCGGCGCGACCGGTTTCCAGTTGCGCAGCGTTGAGCACGCCCTCTTCCTGCTCGGTTTGCAACTCAGCCACGCGCTCTTGATACAGCGCGACGTTCAGGGCAGTACGATCCTCTTCCAGCTGGGCGCGACGGCCACGCAGAACGGGGATCAGCAGAAAACTCAGGGCAACCAGAAGCAGCAGACCTGCAGCGAGCCAGAAATCAATCATTCTTGGTTTTATCCAACAGTTGATCGAGGCGCTCGCGCTCCTCGGCAGAAAGCTCATCCTTGGCATCAGCGCGTTGGACGCGACGGCGGCGGACGATCACGGCGATGATCACAAAACCACCCAGCAGCAGGCCGGCGGGGCCGAACCAGAGCAAGGCAGTCTTGGCGTTGAGTGCGGGTTTGTAGCGGACGAAATCACCATAGCGATCGACCATGAAATCGATGATCTGCTGATTGTCCTTGCCCTCGCCCAGCATGCGGAAAATCTCTTTGCGCAGGTCGGCGGCGATCGGTGCGTTGGAATCGGCGATGTCCTGATTCTGGCACTTGGGGCAACGCAGCTCTTTGGTCAGCTCGCGAAAACGCTCGCGATCAGCTTCTTTGGCGAACTCATAGGTGTCGATGGCCGCGTGCGCCACGCCGGCCATGCTCAAACCCAATACAGCGGCAGCTATCCAGCGCTTCATGGCTTGGCCTCGTCCACCAGCGCCTGATACTTGGCCGCCAGTTTTTCGCGCCAGACCTGCTCGTCGATCACGCCGACGAATTTGTCGCGGATGATGCCCTTGGCGTCGATGAAGAAGGTTTCCGGAGCGCCGTATACGCCGAGGTTCAAGCCCAGCGTGCCTTCGTCGTCACGGATGTCCAGTTGATACGGGTTGTGGAACTCCACCAGCCACTTCAAGGCATCCGCATTGATGTCCTTGTAGTTGATGCCGTAGATCACCACGCCCTTCTCGGCCAGTTTGTTCAACACCGGGTGCTCGACCCGGCAGGAAATGCACCAGGTGCCCCACACGTTGACCAGCGCCGGTTTACCGAGAATATCTGCCTTGGTCAGGGTCTTGTCACCCTGCACCGCGGGCAGGGAAAACTCCGGGAACGGCTTGCCGATCATTGCCGAAGGCAGCTCGGCCGGGTCCAGATAGAGCCCGCGATAAAGGAAAACAGCCACCACCAGAAAAACCGCCAGCGGCAACAGCATCAACCAACGTCTCATGCAGTCGCTCCCGTCATGCCCAATGCTTCACGCACGCGGCTTTTCACCTTGACCCGATAACGACGATCCAGCGCCGCCAGCAGCCCGCCCAAACCGGTCAGCAGACCGCCGAACCAGATCCAGCGCACGAACGGTTTGACGTGCACGCGCACGGCCCAGGCGCCATCACCCAGCGGTTCGCCGAGTGCGACATAGAGGTCGCGGGTGAACCCGGCGTCGATCCCGGCTTCGGTCATCACCGAGTTCTGCACGGTGTACAGGCGTTTTTCCGGGTGCAACACACTGATTTCCTTGCCGTCGCGGATCACCCGTACGGTGCCTTTGTCGGAGGTGAAGTTCGGGCCTTCAAAGTGCTTGGCGCCTTCGAACACGAACTGATAGCCGCCCAGGTCCATGGACTCGCCCGGTGCCAGGCGCAGGTCACGTTCGGCGCTGTTCTGGCTCGACAGCACGACACCGAGCGCGCACACGGCGATACCCAAATGCGCAAGCTGCATGCCCCAATAGCTGCGAGTCAGGGTCGGCAGGCCTTTGATCAGGCCTTTGTGGCGGGTCTTGTCGAAGATGTCGCGGATACCGGCCAGCAACACCCAGGCGGCCAGCATGAACGTCGCGATCACTGCCCAGTTGAAATCGCCATAAGCGACGCCAGCCACCACGGCCAGCGCGGCGCTGCCGAGCAACACCGGGGTCAACATGCTCATCAGCCATTTGACCGGAGTGTCTTTCCAGCGCACCAGCATGCCAACCGCCATCACCACCATCAGCAACGCCATCAACGGAATGAACAGCGCGTTGAAATACGGCGGGCCGACCGACAGCTTGGCGCCGGTCATTGCATCGAGAATCAGCGGGTACAAGGTGCCCAGCAGGATCATCGACGCCGCTACCACCAGCACCAGGTTGTTGCCCAGCAGCAAGGTTTCGCGAGACCAGAGGTTGAAGCCGACATGGCTCTTCACCACCGGCGCGCGCAGGGCAAACAGCGTCAGCGAACCGCCCACCACGAACAGCAGGAAAATCAGGATGAACACGCCGCGCTCCGGATCGGAGGCAAAGGCGTGAACCGAGGTCAGCACGCCGGAACGCACCAGGAACGTACCCAGCAAGCTCAACGAGAACGCAGCGATGGCCAGCAACACGGTCCAGCTCTTGAACACGCCACGTTTTTCTGTGACCGCCAACGAGTGGATCAGCGCAGTGCCCACCAGCCAAGGCATGAAGGAGGCGTTTTCCACCGGGTCCCAGAACCACCAGCCGCCCCAGCCGAGTTCGTAGTAAGCCCACCACGAACCGAGGGTGATGCCGATGCCGAGGAAGGCCCAGGCGACGATGGTCCATGGACGCGACCAACGCGCCCACGCCGCATCGAGTCGACCGCCGAGCAATGCCGCGATGGCGAACGCGAAGGCCACGGAGAAACCGACATAGCCCATGTACAGCATCGGCGGGTGAACGATCAGGCCGATGTCTTGCAGCAGCGGGTTGAGGTCACGACCGTCCGCCGGAATCTGCGGCAGGATCCGTGCGAACGGGTTGGAGGTAAGGATCAGGAACATCAGGAAACCGGTGCTGATCATGCCCATCACCGCCAGCACCCGCGCCAGCATGACTTGCGGCAACTGCCGGGAGAACACCGACACGGCGAAGGTCCAGCCGCCGAGGATCAATGCCCACAACAGCAACGAACCTTCATGCGCGCCCCACACTGCACTGAACTTGTAGTACCACGGCAAGGCGCTGTTGGAGTTGCTGGCGACGTAGGCGACGGAGAAGTCGTCGGCCATGAATGCGTAGGTCAGGCAACCGAAAGCGAACAGCAGAAACGCGAACTGCCCCCAGGCGGCCGGCTGGGCCAGGCTCATCCACAAACGATCACCGCGCCAGGCACCGAGCAACGGCACCACGGCCTGAACCAGCGCGAAACACAGCGCCAGAATCATGGCCAGATGGCCGAGTTCAGGAATAAAGATTCCAGACGTCATCGATCAACCCTCCTTCGCGGGCGTTGGAGCAGATTGACCACTGTCTTTCAAAGCCTTGGTCACTTCTGGCGGCATGTACTTCTCATCGTGCTTGGCCAGCACTTCGTCAGCCACCACCACGCCGTCGGCGTTCAGTTTGCCCAGCGCAACGATGCCCTGCCCTTCGCGGAACAGGTCCGGGAGGATGCCGCGGTAACTGATGGTCACGGACTTGTTGAAGTCGGTAACGATGAATTTCACGTCCAGCGAATCGCCGGAGCGTTGCAGCGACCCCTTCTCGACCATGCCGCCCGCACGGATACGCGTGTCTTGCGGCGCTTCGCCGTTGGCGATTTGCGTCGGGGTGTAAAACAGATTGATGTTCTGCTGCAGGGCGCTCAGGGCCAGACCGACGGCAGCGCCGACACCGACCAGGATCGCGAGAATGATGATAAGACGCTTTTTGCGCAGCGGATTCACTTGCCGTTCTCCCGGCGCAGACGACGCGCCTCTTGTTGCAGATACCGCTTGCGGGCCAGGATCGGCGCCGCCACGTTGAGGGCCAGCACTGCCAGGCTGATGCCGTAGGCTGACCAGACATACAGGCCGTGATGGCCCATGGCGAGGAAGTCGCCGAATGAAGCAAAAGTCATCGAGCGGCCTCCAGGCTGTTCTGCACTTCGGCTTTCACCCAACTGGCGCGGGCCTCGCGCTTGAGCACTTCAAGGCGCATGCGCAGCAGTAAAACCGCGCCGAAGAAACAGTAGAAACCCAGCACCGTCAGCAGCAATGGCAGCCACATTTCGACCGGCATCGCCGGTTTTTCGGTGAGGGTGAAGGTCGCGCCCTGGTGCAGGGTGTTCCACCACTCCACCGAGTATTTGATGATCGGGATGTTGATCACGCCGACAATCGCCAGCACCGCGCAGGCCTTGGCCGCGCTGTCACGATTGCTGATGGCGTTGCCCAGCGCAATGAGACCGAAGTACAGAAACAGCAGAATCAACATGGACGTAAGTCGTGCATCCCAGACCCACCACGAACCCCAGGTCGGCTTGCCCCAGATCGCGCCGGTGACCAGCGCCACGGCGGTCATCCAGGCACCGATGGGCGCCGAGCATTGCAGGGCGACGTCGGCCAGTTTCATTTTCCACACCAGCCCGACGATGCCGCACACCGCCAGCATCACGTAGACCGACTGCGCCAGCATGGCGGCGGGAACGTGGATATAGATGATGCGAAAGCTGTTGCCTTGCTGGTAGTCCGGCGGCGCGAAGGCCAGGCCCCAAACGACACCAATGCTGATCAGCAGCAACGCTCCGATGCTCAGCCACGGCAGCAGTTTGCCGCTGATGCCATAAAACCATTTGGGTGAGCCGAGCTTATGAAACCAGGTCCAGTTCATTACTGTTTCCATCACGGTTGCTGCTCGCCATCACGAGCAGCCTAGGGTCTTTACTGGTTAAAATTTAACCAGACCTCATTATTCGCCGACGCTGATCTTCAGGCCAGCAGCTATTGCAAAAGGTGTCAGGGTTATCGCCAGGGCGGTCAGGCTACCAAGCCACAGGAGATAACCGATCGCCGGCATGCCCTGCAATGCCGCCTGCAAGGCGCCACTGCCGAGAATCAATACCGGGATGTACAACGGCAGAATCAGCAGCGCCAGCAACAAGCCGCCCCGCTTCAAGCCTACCGTCAGGGCCGCGCCCACCGCACCGAGCAGGCTCAGCACCGGTGTACCCAGCAACAGGGAAAGCAGCAACACGGGCAGACAGGCGGTGGGTAAACCGAGCATCAACGCCAGCAGTGGAGCGAGCAAAACCAGTGCCAGACCAGAGAAGGCCCAGTGTGCCAGTACCTTGGCCAAAACCAGAAGAGGCAGGGGGTGCGGCGAAAGGACCCACTGCTCAAGGGAACCGTCTTCGAAATCACTGCGGAAAAGCCCGTCCAGCGAGAGCAAAACCGATAAAAGGGCTGCCACCCAGACCAGTCCCGGAGACAAGGTTTGCAACAATTGAGACTCGGGACCGACCGCCAACGGGAACAGCGAAACCACGATCGCGAAGAACACCAACGGATTGGCCAACTCCGCCGGACGACGGAACAACAAGCGAGCCTCACGGGCGACCAACAGGCCGAAAACACTCATACGGCCCAATTCCCCAGATCAATGTCGCGATAGCCGGTCGGCATTCGACTCAGCGTGTGGTGCGTGGTCAGTACCACCATGCCGCCGCGTTCACAGTGCGCGGCCAGGTGTTCTTCGAGTTGCGCCACGCCTTGCTTGTCGAGCGCGGTGAACGGCTCGTCGAGGATCCACAGCGGCGGGCTGTCCAGATACAACCGCGCCAGGGCCACGCGGCGCTGCTGACCGGCGGACAGGGTGTGGCACGGAACATCTTCGAAACCGCGCAGTCCGACAGCAGCAAGCGCTGCCCAAATGGCTTCATGGGAGGCCGGTTGATGCAGCGCGCAGAGCCAGCTGAGGTTTTCTTCGGGGGTCAGCAGATCCTTGATGCCCGCGGCATGACCGATCCACAGCAGATTGCGCGCCAGTTCGCTGCGTTGTTCGTTCAGCGGCTGGCCATTGAGCAGCACTTGACCGGCGGTCGGTTGCATCAGCCCCGAAAGCAAACGCAAAAGGCTGGTTTTTCCACTGCCGTTGGGGCCGCTGATTTGCAACATTTCGCCACTGGCCAGTCTCAATTCGAGATTTTCGAAGAGCAGTCGAAGGTCTCGCTCACAAGCAAGGGCAACGGTTTGCAGGACAGGACTGGTCAAGAGATCACGGGCCTTTACGGTTCAAGTCGGCGGCGGAACGGCCGCTAAAGAGATGCAGCATAGATGCATTGGCGGCCTGTTCTAGAGAGCTGCGTCAAACAAATGCAATGTTTTCGCCACTCTGTGAAAGACGGGCGGCATTATACATGCCATGCCCCACTCTAAAGAGGGCAATTTCCTCAGGTTGTGACCGCGTATGACAGGCGAAATGAACATCCTCCCGCTACCACCGACCACGCCCGCGACGTCGCGACCGCAGGTGGTGAGTGGCGAACTGCTCAAGCTGCTGACGCCGATGGAGGGCCTGATTACCGTCGGGCAGACTGCCAAAGCCGAAGTGCTGTCGCTGAAGCAGGCGGATCAGTCCTTTCAACTGCTGCTCAAGGTCACCCTTGAAAGCGGCCGCCAGACCACGGTTCAGGCCACCAGCAGCCAACCGTTGCCACAGGGCACGAACCTGGCAATTACCCAGCCATCGGCCGGCAACCTCGCCGTGACGGTGCAACAAGCCATTGCCTCCAGCGTCGCCACCCTCACCCGCATCGACACCACACAACTGCCGGTGGGCACCCTGCTGCAAGGCAAAGTGCTGACCTCCCAGGTGCTGCCGCAAGTGCCGGGCCAGCCGACGGTGTTTCGTTCGATGGTGAGCCTGCTCAACACGGCGTTGAGCGGCAGCACCCTGAACATCGACAGCCCGACGCCGCTGCGCATCGGCACCTTGCTGAGCGCGCTGGTGCAAGACACCCAGACCCTGAAATTCGTCCCGTTGAGCAGCCGCCAGGAACAACTAGCCGTCACCCAACAACTGGTCAGCCAACAGAGCCGCCAGGGCTCGCTGGACGGATTACTGAAACTGCTGCAAAACCTGCCAGCCTCGAATCAGACGTCCAGCGACCTGCGGGCCGCCGTGGACAAGTTGCTCGCCGGCCTGCCGGACGTGCAGCAACTCAGCACGCCAAAAGGCCTGGCCCAGGCGCTGGCCAATAGCGGGCTGTTCCTTGAGGCGAAACTGCTCGCCGGGACGAATCCGACGCTGGCACCGGACATGAAAGGTGATTTGCTGAAGTTGATCGCGCAACTGACACCGGGGTTGCCGGCCAACACCAATCTCAATGCGATCATCGCTGCCAACACGCTGGCCCAGACCATGCCTAGCTTTGTGCGTAGCGCCCTGGGCATGCTCGGCCAGGTCAGCGCCAAACCGCAGCCGACCAGCTTTCCTTTGCCGGAACGCTTCCTGCAGAGCGCAGACGGCGAAGGTGATCTGGAGCACTTGCTGCGTCTGGCGGCAGCGGCGGTTTCACGCCTGCAAAGCCATCAACTGTCGAGCCTGGAGCAAACCGGCATCACAGACGACGGTCGACTGATGAGCACCTGGCAGCTGGAAATCCCGATGCGCAATATGCAGGACATCGTGCCGTTGCAGGTCAAGTTCCAGCGCGAGGAAGCACCGGAGAAAGAACAACCCAATGAACGCCGTGACGAACGCGAGCCCAAGCAACAACTGTGGCGCGTCGAGTTGGCGTTCGACATGGAGCCGTTGGGGCCGCTGCAGATTCAGGCGCAGTTGATCAACGGCAGTCTGTCCAGCCAGCTGTGGGCCGAGCGGCCGTACACCGCGAGTCTGATCGAGAGCAATCTTGTCGGGCTGCGCGAACGCTTGCTGGCATCTGGCCTGAATGTCGGCGATCTCGATTGCCACCTTGGCACACCGCCGCAAGGCCCTCAAACCCGTCTGGAACAACGCTGGGTCGACGAAACCGCATGAGAAATCCCGATACTCCACGCCAGGCCATCGCCCTCAAATACGACGGCACCCACGCCCCTACCCTCACGGCCAAGGGCGACGAAGAACTGGCGGAAGAAATCCTCAAGATTGCCCGCGATTATGAAGTACCGATCTACGAAAACGCCGAGCTGGTGAAATTGCTCGCGAGGATGGAGCTTGGGGACAGTATTCCGGAGGAGTTGTATCGCACGATCGCCGAGATCATTGCGTTTGCCTGGAATCTGAAAGGCAAGTTTCCAGCGGGGCATGACCCGAGTGCGCCGATGATCGAGAAGGACATCACCGATCGCGGGGATGATTACTGAGGTTTTGAAGACGCCAATCGCGAGCAGGCTCGCTCCCACAAAGGATTGGCGGCGTTCACACATTTTGTGTCCGTCACCGGTCCCCTGTGGGAGCGAGCCTGCTCGCGATTGGCTATGTCAGTTCTTGTGCAGCTTGCTCATCAACTCCGCCTCAGCCTGGGTCAAGCCGCAGGACTGAGTCAGTTCATCGACGCTCGCGCCCATTCCGACCAGGCGCGCTGCCTGGGCAAACGACAGGCTCGACGGGTCGCGCTGTTCAAGTTGAGCCAGCTTGTCCGGCAACGGCCCGACCACCGCGCGCAGCTCGTGCAGGTCTTCACCCATGCGCACGCTGCCGTTCTGGTAGTTGTCAACGCGCTTGCCCAGGTCCTTGATGCGCTGATCGCGCAGCGCATCGCCCTCGGCCTGTTGCGCAGCGATCCGCCGCTGACCGCGAATGTACGCCAGAAACATTGCCAGCGTGCCTGCCCAGAAGAGGAACAGGACAATGACCGCAACCTCAAGAATCAATCAGATACTCTCCAGTTCCGACCATTCTTCTTCGCTCATCATCTTGTCCAGCTCGACCAGGATCAGCAATTCGTTGTTCTTGTTGCACACGCCTTGAATGAACTTGGCGGACTCTTCGTTACCCACGTTCGGCGCGGTTTCGATTTCCGACTGACGCAGGTAAACCACTTCAGCCACGCTGTCGACCATGATCCCGACCACTTGCTTGTCGGCTTCGATGATGACGATCCGGGTGTTGTCGCTGATCTCGGCATTCATCAGGCCGAAGCGCTGACGGGTGTCGATCACGGTCACCACATTGCCGCGCAGGTTGATGATGCCCAGCACGTAGCTCGGGGCACCCGGGACCGGGGCGATTTCGGTGTAGCGCAGGACTTCCTGAACGCGCATCACGTTGATGCCGTAGGTTTCATTGTCCAGCTTGAAGGTTACCCATTGCAGGATCGGATCTTCGGAACCTTTTGCAGACGACGCCTTATCATTCATACCCTGACCCCTCGAAAAACCGCCCTAGCGGTGTGTGTTCAGTGCGATGGCAAGTCACTTGCCCCGCGTGTTTTTTATGTCGGTTTGTGGGACGGCTTGCTGCCGCCCATGTGCTTCGCCCCACCGCTGGCGATCAGCTCGGCCAGTTCGGAAACGTCGAGCAACGCACACATGTGTTCAATCACCGTGCCCGCCAGCCATGGCCGTTGACCACGGTGGGTGCGCCATTTGATTTCGTTCGGGTCCAGGCGCAACGAGCGGCTGACCTGATGCACTGCCAGCCCCCACTCGTAACCCTGAACCGAAATAACGTATTGCAGGCCCTGACGGAAGTCATCGCGATAGCGGTCGGGCATGACCCAACGGGCGGTATCGAGCACTTTCAGGTTGCCGGCCTGGCTCGGCAGGATTCCGAGGAACCATTCCGGCTGACCGAACAGCGGTGTCAGTTCCTGACCGGCCAGGGAATAAATCGAGCCCAGGCACACCAGCGGCACCGCCAGGGTCAACCCGGCGACATCGAACAACAGGCATTCGAACGGCTCGGCGGCCCACGCAGGACGGCCGTTGGTTTCCACTGGCGGCGGCGTGTTGCTCGGCGGCAGATGGACTTCGACGATCGGCGGCACAAGCGCTTGCAACTGCGGTGCGGTCGGAGGTACCAGCTCTTGCTGCAGCGGAGCGGTCGGCGGTACCAGCGCTTGCAGCAGCGGAGCGATGGTCGATACCGGCGCCAGAGCCGGCGCTTCCATCAGCGCCACCGGGGTTTTCACCACAGGTGCGGTGACCGGCGCGGCAACGGCTGGCGGTTTCTCGGCCGGCTTCTGCGCATCGCGCGCCTGCTCTTCAAGCACCGCGGCCTGGAATTCGTCCAGCGCCGCTTCAACCTCGACCACCTCGGGAATCGCTTCGATTTCCGGCGGCAACTCTTCGGTCGCGTCCATCAACAAGCTGTCCAGATAGGACTGGAGCGCAAGTTGCGGACGGGAAGTGATTTTTACCGGGCGATTCATCTCACGCCACCTGCGCAACGGATTGCTGCGTCAGCAAGTGCTTGAGCAGTGCGCGATAGGCCAGCACGCCGCGGCTCTTGCCGTCGAATTGCGAAGGCGTCACGCCGGCACGGCTGGCGTCGCGCAAACGCGTATCGACCGGGATGTAGCCTTGCCAGATTTCTTCCGGGTACTTGTCGCGCAACACCCGCAAGGTCCCGAGCGACGCCTGCGTGCGCCGGTCGAACAGGGTCGGCACGATGTTGAATGCCAATGGCTGCTTGCGCGAACGGTTGATCATCGCCAGCGTATTGACCATGCGCTCCAGGCCTTTGACCGCCAGGTGCTCGGTCTGCACCGGAATCACCAATTGCTGACTGGCCGCCAAGGCATTGACCATCAGCACGCCGAGCAACGGCGGGCTGTCGATCACCGCGTAATCGAAGTCCTGCCACAATTGCGCCAGGCTCTTGGCAATCACCAGGCCCAAACCACTCTGCCCCGGCGACTGGCGCTCAAGCGTCGCCAGCGCAGTGCTGGACGGCAACAGGGAAATACTCGCGTGACTGGTGGGCAACAGCAACTGACCGGGCAAGCCTTGCGGCACGCTGCCCCGGTGCAGGAACAGGTCGTAGCTGCTGTGTTCCAGGCTGTCGGGGTCGTAACCGAAGTAGCTGGTCATCGAGCCGTGGGGATCGAGATCGACCACGACCACGCGCTTGCCCGCCTCAGCCAGCAACCCGGCTAAAGCGATAGAGGAAGTGGTTTTACCAACACCACCCTTTTGATTGGCAACGGCCCAGACTCTCATTCGGATTGTTCCTCCCGGTCGATTCGACCGGGAAATAGCTCAACGTGTTAATGCGGGTGACGGAGAATTGACGGCGCTCTCTCGTCCCGGCGACTTGACTGGTGCAGGTGCAGTTTGTGTGCCAGCACGCTTCAACGCGGCATCCGGTTGCGCATGAGCGGTTCCGGTGCCTGTGAGGCTGCGACGGACATCAAGATTTCGTGACACCACCAACACCACACGACGGTTGCGCGCACGGCCTTCGGCGGTCGCGTTGTTGGCCACCGGCTGGAATTCGCCGTAACCCACCGATGCCAACCGACCAGGATTTACCCCCTGCATCGCCAGCATCCGCACGATGCTCGCCGAACGGGCCGAGGACAGCTCCCAGTTGGTCGGGTATTGCGCGGTGCGGATCGGTTGATCGTCGGTGAAACCTTCGACGTGAATCGGGTTGTCGAATGGCCTCAGGATCACTGCGACCTTATCGATGATGTTGAACGCCATGTCGCTGGGCATGGCATCGCCGCTGCCGAACAACAGGCTGGAATTGAGTTCGATCTCGACCCACAGCTCGTTGCCGCGAACGGTCATCTGGTTGGAGCTGATCAAGTCGCCGAACGCGGCGCTGATGTCATCGGCAATACTTTTCAGCGGGTCGCTGGCACCGGCGATGCCGGTGTCGACCTGTTCGCTGTCCTTGACCAGCGGCTTGGCCGGGGTCACGGTTTTCGGACGCTCCTCACCGATGGGGATCGGCTGGAGCGAACGATCCGAATCGGTGAACACGCCGATCAACGCTTGCGAGATGATCTTGTACTTGCCTTCGTTGATCGAAGAGATCGAGTACATCACCACGAAAAAGGCGAACAGCAACGTAATGAAGTCGGCATAGGAAACGAGCCAGCGTTCATGGTTTACATGTTCTTCAGGTTGGCGACGGCGTGCCATGGTCCATGTCTCCCATCAATCCATGAAGCCCTGAAGCTTCAACTCAATAGAGCGAGGGTTTTCACCTTCGGCGATCGACAGGATGCCTTCCAGCAACATTTCGCGATAACGCGACTGACGCAATGCAACGGATTTGAGTTTGGCGGCAATCGGCAACAGCACCAGGTTGGCACTGGCGACACCGTAGATGGTGGCGACGAAGGCCACGGCGATGCCGCTGCCCAGTTGCGACGGATCGGCCAGGTTGCCCATGACATGGATCAGGCCCATCACCGCACCGATGATGCCGATGGTCGGCGCGTAGCCGCCCATGCTTTCGAAGACTTTGGCGGCTTCGATGTCACGGCTTTCCTGGGTGTAGAAATCCACTTCCAGAATGCTGCGAATCGCTTCCGGCTCAGCGCCGTCCACCAGCAGTTGCAGGCCTTTGCGCGAGTAGGCGTCGGGTTCGGCGTCGGCGATACCTTCCAGACCGAGCAGACCTTCCTTGCGGGCGGTCAGGCTCCAGTTCACCACGCGGTCGACGCCGCCGGCCAGGTCCACGCGCGGCGGGAACAGGATCCAGCCAACAATCTGCATGGCGCGCTTGAACGCGCTCATCGGCGATTGCAGCAGCGCCGCGCCGACGGTCCCGCCGAGCACGATCAACGCTGCCGGACCGTTGGCCAGCGCACCGAGATGGCCGCCTTCAAGGAAGTTGCCACCGATGATGGCGACGAACGCCATGATGATCCCGATAAGGCTGAGTACGTCCATCAGATGCACGCCTCGACCAGGTGCTTGCCAATGTCGTCGAGACCGTACACCGCATCGGCGAGTTCGGCTTTTACGATGGCCATCGGCATGCCGTAGATCACGCAGCTGGCTTCATCCTGAGCCCAGATCGAGCTGCCGCCCTGCTTGAGCAGGCGCGCGCCTTCACGACCGTCGGCGCCCATGCCGGTCAGTACCACCGCCAGAACTTTGTCACCGTAGGACTTGGCAGCCGAACCGAACGTGATGTCCACGCACGGCTTGTAGTTCAGACGTTCGTCGCCCGGCAGGATTTTCACCGCGCCACGGCCGTCGATCATCATTTGCTTGCCACCCGGCGCCAGCAGCGCCAGGCCCGGACGCAGGATGTCGCCATCCTCGGCTTCCTTGACGCTGATGCGGCAGAGCTTGTCCAGACGCTCGGCGAACGCCTTGGTGAAGGCGGCCGGCATGTGCTGGATCAACACGATCGGGGCCGGGAAATTGGCCGGCAGCTGGGTCAGAACCCGTTGCAGGGCAACCGGGCCGCCCGTGGACGTACCGATGGCAACCAGTTTGTAGGCTTTGCGTTTCGGCGCTGGTGACGATGGGCTGGCCGCGAATGTGCGAGCCGGGATCGGTGCCGGTGCCGGACGAGCAGGTGCGCTGCCGCCATAACTGCCGATGCTGGAAGGCGCAGGTGTCGGCGCGGGGGCTGCGACCGGTGCCGGCGCGCTGTAGGCGCTGACACGACGGTTACTGCGCGAGATGCTGAGAATCTTCTCGCACAGCAGTTGCTTGACCTTCTCGGGATTGCGCGAGATGTCTTCGAAATTCTTCGGCAGGAAATCCACCGCGCCGGCATCCAGCGCGTCCAGGGTGACCCGGGCGCCTTCGTGCGTCAGCGAGGAGAACATCAACACCGGGGTCGGGCAGCGCTGCATGATGTGCCGCACTGCCGTGATGCCATCCATCATCGGCATCTCGTAGTCCATGGTGATCACGTCCGGCTTGAGGGCCAGGGCCTGATCGATCGCCTCTTTTCCGTTGGTCGCCGTACCGACGACCTGGATATTCGAATCCGCTGAAAGAATTTCCGAGACGCGGCGGCGGAAAAACCCCGAATCGTCCACCACCAGGACTTTGACTACCATAAACACTCCGTTAGGCGGGGGCGAGGCTTCGTCGCCCCGCTCCCCCAGAATCAAATACGCCGTGCGGCGTAACGCTTGAGCATGCTCGGAACATCGAGAATCAGCGCAATGCGACCGTCACCGGTGATGGTGGCGCCCGACATGCCCGGGGTTCCCTGGAGCATTTTGCCCAATGGCTTGATGACCACTTCTTCCTGGCCGACCAGTTGATCGACAACGAAGCCGATCCGCTGGGTGCCCACCGAAAGGATCACCACATGGCCTTCGCGCTGCTCTTCGTGAGCGGCGGAGCTGACCAGCCAGCGCTTGAGGTAGAACAGTGGCAGCGCCTTGTCCCGCACGATCACCACTTCCTGGCCGTCCACCACGTTGGTGGTCGACAGGTCGAGGTGGAAGATCTCGTTGACGTTCACCAGCGGGAACGCGAACGCCTGGTTGCCGAGCATGACCATCAGCGTCGGCATGATCGCCAGGGTCAACGGGACCTTGATGACGATCTTCGAGCCCTTGCCCTTGGTCGAGTAGATATTGATGGTGCCGTTGAGCTGGGCGATCTTGGTTTTCACCACGTCCATGCCCACGCCACGACCCGACACGTCGGAGATCTCGGTCTTGGTCGAGAAACCCGGTGCGAAGATCAGGTTGAAGCAGTCGGACTCGCTGAGGCGGTCCGCCGCATCCTTGTCCATCAAACCTTTCTTCACCGCGATGCCGCGCAACACGTCGGCGTCCATGCCCTTGCCGTCATCGGAGATGGACAGCAGGATGTGGTCGCCTTCCTGTTCAGCGGACAAAATCACTTTGCCGCTGCGCGGTTTGCCCATCGCTTCGCGATCGGCCGGCTCTTCGATACCGTGGTCGACCGAGTTGCGCACCAAGTGGACCAGCGGGTCGGCCAGGGCCTCGACAAGGTTTTTGTCGAGGTCGGTTTCTTCGCCGACCAGCTCCAGGTTGATCTCTTTCTTGAGCTGGCGAGCCAGGTCGCGAACCAGACGCGGGAAGCGCCCGAAGACTTTCTTGATCGGTTGCATCCGGGTCTTCATGACAGCGGTCTGCAAGTCGGCCGTGACCACGTCGAGGTTCGACACGGCTTTGGACATGGCTTCATCGGCGCTGTTGGCACCCAGGCGAACCAGGCGGTTACGCACCAGTACCAACTCGCCGACCATGTTCATGATTTCGTCGAGACGCGCGGTGTCGACCCGCACGGTGGTCTCGGCTTCGCTGGCCGGTTTTTCCGCAGGCGGCGCGGCCGCTGCACGGGCAGGTGCCGGTGCAGCAGCGGCGGCGGCAGGTTTCGGTGCAGCGGCGGCAGCAGGCTTCGCTGCTTCGGCTTTTGGTTCGGGCGCCTTGGCGACAGATGCCGAGGCCTTGGCGACGGGCGTTGCTACCGAAGAGGCGGCGGAACCGGTGCCGACTTCAGTGAACTTGCCTTTGCCATGCAATTCGTCGAGCAGCGATTCGAACTCGTGATCCGAGATCAGATCGCCGCCAGCCGCTGCTGCGGTTGGCGCAGCCGGGGTCGGTACCGAGGCAATGGCCGATTCCAGCGCGTCGACGGCAAAGTTGCCCTTGCCGTGCAGCTGATCGAGCAGTGCTTCGAACTCATCGTCAGTAATGTCGGAACTGTCACCTGGCGCTTTCGGCGCAGCCGGTGCGGCAGGCGCAGCGGGTGTTGCCACCGCGTCGACGGCGAACTGGCCTTTGCCGTGCAACTGATCGAGCAACGACTCGAACTCGGCATCGGTGATTTCATCGCTGGTCGCGGCATCGCCGGCCGGCAGCGCAACAGCGGCCGGGGCCTCAGCCTGAGCCTTGACGGCGTTCAGCGAGTCCAGCAGTTGTTCGAATTCGTTATCAGTGATGTCGCCTGATTCGGCTTCGGCAGCCGGCTCTTCCACCACTTCAGCCACAGGTGCGGCTTGATCGGCGGTTTGCGGCTCGGCCAGACGGGCCAGGGCTGCAAGCAATTCAGGCGTGGCGGCCGTTATCGGGCCGCGCTCGCGGACTTCGCTGAACATGCCGTTCACCGCGTCCAGCGCTTCGAGAACCACGTCCATCAATTCCGAATCGACGCGACGTTCACCCTTGCGCAGGATGTCAAACACGTTCTCGGCGATGTGACAGCACTCCACCAGCTCGTTGAGCTGGAGGAAGCCGGCGCCCCCTTTTACAGTGTGAAAACCGCGAAAAATTGCATTGAGCAAGTCCGCATCATCCGGTCGGCTTTCAAGCTCGACCAGCTGTTCGGACAGTTGCTCTAGAATCTCGCCGGCCTCAACCAGGAAATCCTGAAGGATCTCTTCATCGGCGCCGAAGCTCATTAAGGGGGTGCTCCTAAAGGTCTAAAAACCTAAAAAACCTAAAATGCTAAAAAATCTAAAATCCTAGGCTGGATAACAAATCGTCCACATCGTCCTGACCGGACACAACGTCTTCTCTTTTATCGGCATGAATCTGCGGACCTTCACCCTGAGAGAGATGTTTTTGCGGATCTTTTTCTGCAAGCATCGCTTCACGGTCATGTTCGATGCCCGCAAAGCGGTCCACCTGACTGGCCATAAGCACGAGCTTGAGCAGGTTGCTTTCAACTTCAGTGACCAATTGGGTCACACGCTTGATCACCTGACCGGTGAGGTCCTGGTAATCCTGAGCGAGCAGAATGTCGTTGAGGTTGCTCGACACCGCACGGTTGTCCGCGCTGCTGCGTGCCAGGAAACCATCGACACGCCGTGCCAGTTCACGAAACTCCTCAGCCCCGACTTCGCGACGCATGAACCGCCCCCAGTCCGTGCTCAGCGCCTGAGCTTCATCGCTCAGGCTGTTGACCAGCGGCGTGGAGTTTTCGACCAGATCCATGGTGCGGTTGGCTGCGGCCTCTGTCAGCTTGACAACGTAACCCAGACGCTCGGTGGCATCTGTGATCTGGGACACTTCCTCGGCTTGCGGCATGTGCGGGTCAATCTGAAAATTGACGATCGCACTGTGCAGCTCGCGGGTGAGCTTGCCCACTTCCTGATACAGGCCGCGGTCACGGGTCTGGTTGAGCTCATGGATCAGTTGCACAGCGTCGCCGAACTTGCCTTTTTCAAGGCTTTCGACCAGTTCGACCGCGTGTTTTTTCAGGGTCGATTCAAAATCGCCCTGTGAAGATTCGTTTTGGTCCATAGCTTCCCCGTGGCGCAGTTTCTCAACCGATGCGTTCGAAAATCTTCTCGATTTTTTCTTTCAACGCCTGGGCCGTGAAGGGTTTGACCACATAGCCGTTTACGCCGGCCTGGGCCGCTTCGATGATCTGCTCGCGCTTGGCTTCAGCGGTCACCATCAGCACTGGCAGGTGCTTGAGCTTTTCATCGGCGCGCACGTGGCGCAGCAGATCGATACCGGTCATGCCAGGCATGTTCCAGTCCGTTACCAGAAAGTCGATGCTTCCGCTGTTGAGAACCGGAATGGCGGTGATGCCATCGTCAGCCTCGACCGTGTTGGTGAACCCAAGGTCACGCAACAGGTTTTTTATGATCCGCCGCATCGTTGAGAAGTCATCAACGATGAGGATTTTCATGTTCTTGTCCAATTCGACCTCCAAGCAGTCTTAAACGCGCCCAGCACCTGGACGCGCCATTTCAATCAATCCGGCAAAGCACTCAATGACTGTCTGGAGCACAACAGATCGAGACCGGCGCAGTTCAACACCACACCAGCCAAGTTCGCAGTGTCCCCACACTGCCTTCAGCGCGCTCGCCACTCCCCCAAACGCCCCCGCAAACGGGCCGCGCACTGGCTGTGTAACTGGCTGACCCGAGATTCGCTGACCCCCAGGACCTCACCGATTTCCTTGAGATTCAACTCTTCGTCGTAGTACAGCGCCAACACCAGTCGCTCACGCTCCGGCAAATTGGCAATCGCGTCCGCCAGCGCTGCCTGGAAGCGTTCATCTTCCAGATCGCGCGACGGCTCGAGATGAGCACTCGCGCCATCCTCATGCAGCCCTTCGTGTTCGCCGTCCTGCAACAGGTCGTCGAAACTGAACAAGCGGCTGCCCAGGGTGTCGTTCAAAATCCCGTAGTAATCGTCGAGACTCAATTGGAGTTCGGCCGCAACTTCGTGATCTTTAGCGTCACGGCCGGTTTTAGCTTCAATCGAGCGAATTGCGTCGCTGACCATGCGGGTATTGCGGTGGACCGAACGTGGTGCCCAGTCCCCTTTGCGCACTTCATCAAGCATGGCGCCGCGGATCCGGATGCCCGCGTACGTCTCGAAACTCGCGCCTTTGCTGGCGTCATATTTGGTGGATACTTCAAGCAGGCCGATCATCCCGGCCTGGATCAGGTCTTCGACCTGGACACTGGCTGGCAGTCGCGCCAGCAGGTGGTAAGCAATGCGTTTGACCAGTGGCGCGTAACGCTCGATCAGCTCGTACTGCGCGTCACGCGCCGACTTCTTGTAGAGGTTGTAACCGCTGGCTGTCATAGCACGGGTCCTGCCGTTTGTTGCACGAGGCGCTCGACGAAAAACTCCAGGTGCCCGCGCGGGTTGGCAGGCAGCGGCCAGGTATCGACCTTTTGTGCGATGGCCTTGAAAGCCAGGGAGCACTTGGAACGAGGGAAGGCTTCATAGACCGCGCGCTGCTTCTGCACAGCCTTGCGCACGCTTTCGTCGTACGGCACCGCACCAACGTATTGTAAGGCGACGTCGAGGAAGCGGTCCGTGACCTTGGTCAACTTGGCGAACAGGTTGCGGCCTTCCTGCGGGCTCTGGGCCATGTTGGCCAGGACGCGGAAGCGGTTCATGCCGTAGTCGCGGTTGAGCAATTTGATCAGGGCGTAGGCATCCGTGATCGAAGTCGGCTCGTCGCAGACCACCAGCAAGACTTCTTGCGCGGCGCGAACAAAACTGACTACCGAGTCACCAATACCCGCAGCGGTGTCGATCACGAGCACGTCGAGGTTGTCGCCGATATCGCTGAACGCCTGGATCAGGCCGGCATGCTGGGCCGGACTCAGATGAACCATGCTTTGTGTGCCGGACGCGGCCGGGACGATACGGATGCCGCCTGGCCCCTGCAACAATACGTCGCGCAGCTCACAGCGGCCTTCGATGACGTCGGCCAGGGTACGTTTGGGTGTCAGTCCCAACAGGACGTCGACATTCGCCAGCCCCAGATCGGCGTCCAGCAGCATGACGCGCCGGCCGAGCTCAGCTAGAGCCAGGGACAAGTTCACTGACACATTAGTCTTCCCGACGCCACCTTTGCCGCCGGTCACCGCGATCACCTGTACGGGATGCATGCTGCCCATGTTATTTCTTTACCTTGTCTTGCATAGACGGAGGCCACATTACTGGCTGCGCGTTCATCAACTGAACAATGCATGGCAGACCATCGATGTAGGTACAAAAACTGTTCATTAATACCTCAGCCAACCTGCTTGGTCGGGCTGTGATAAATATCAGCGAACATGTCAGCCATGGCTTCTTCGCTGGGTTCTTCCTGCATTTGCACGCTAACGGCGCGACTGACCAACTGATGACGACGCGGCAGATGCAGATCATCCGGAATACGCGGTCCATCAGTCAGGTAAGCCACCGGCAATTCATGACTGATCGCCAGGCTCAACACCTCGCCCAGGCTTGCCGTCTCATCCAGTTTAGTCAGGATGCAGCCAGCCAGCCCGCAGCGCTTGTAACTGTGATAAGCGGCGGTTAGAACCTGTTTTTGGCTGGTGGTTGCCAGAACCAGATAATTTTTTGATTTGATGCCACGACCGGCCAGGCTTTCGAGCTGCATGCGCAATGCCGGATCGCTGGCCTGAAGGCCCGCGGTATCGATCAGCACCACGCGCTTGCGCAGCAAAGGATCCAGCGCCTGCACCAGGGACTGGCCCGGATCGACGTGCGTCACCGACACATTGAGGATCCGGCCGAGGGTCTTGAGTTGTTCCTGAGCACCGATGCGGTAGCTGTCCATGCTCACCAGCGCGATGTTCTGCGCGCCGTACTTGAGCACGTAACGAGCCGCGAGCTTGGCCAGGGTGGTGGTCTTGCCCATGCCGGCAGGGCCGACCATGGCAATCACGCCGCCCTCTTCCAGTGGCTCGACTTCCGGTGTGGCGATCATCCGCGCCAGGTGCGCCAGCAACATGCGCCAGGCCTGACGAGGTTCATCAATGTCGGTAATCAGCTCCAGCAGATCGCGGGACAACGGACCGGACAAACCGATGCGTTGCAGGCGGCGCCAAAGGTTGGCCTGGGCCGGGCGGCTGCCTTGCAACTGATTCCAGGCCAGCGAACCGAGTTGTACTTCCATCAGTTCGCGCAGGCTGTTGAGTTCGAAACGCATCGAGTCGAAGGCACGCGGATCAACACCGGTCGCGGCAGGCGCAGGGGCCGGTGCCGGGCGACGAGGTTCAGCGTAGGTCGGTTCGATCAGTGGCTCGGCGGCAGTCAACGGCAGGCCGGCGAACAACTGGCGATTGGTGGACTTGTCGCTCTCGCCATCGCTGCGCAGGCTCAGTTCGGCCTGGGCGGTGACGATCCGCGACTGGGTCTTGCGCAGCTCATCCTCGAGTTCCATGTTCGGAACACGCGGGGCCAGCGCCGACAGTTTGTAATCCAGAGCGGCCGTCAGCTCGACACCACCGGCGATCCGGCGGTTGCCAATGATGGCGGCATCAGCGCCCAGCTCATCACGAACCAGCTTCATGGCCTGACGCATATCGGCGGCGAAAAAACGCTTAACTTGCATAAACCACTACCTCAGCCGTTGGGCCCTACTGTCGCAACGATGGTCACTTGCTTGTTGTCAGGGATTTCCTGGTAAGCCAACACATGCAAACCCGGGACTGCCAGTCGGCCGAATCGCGACAGCATCGCGCGAACCGGGCCGGCCACCAGCAGAATCACCGGCTGACCTTGCATTTCCTGACGCTGCGCCGCATCGATCAACGAGCGTTGCAGTTTTTCAGCCATGCTTGGCTCCAGCAGAACGCCCTCTTCCGAGCCTTGTCCTGCCTTCTGAAGACTATTGAGCAATATTTGTTCCAACCTTGGCTCCAAGGTGATAACTGGCAGCTCCGACTCAGTCCCCACAATGCTTTGGACGATTGCACGAGATACGCCGACGCGGACGGCGGCCACCAGCGCGGCAGTATCTTGACTCTTGGCGGCATTGTTCGCGATCGCTTCGGCGATGCTGCGAATGTCCCGTACGGGCACTTGTTCGGCCAGCAACGCCTGGAGCACCTTGAGTAGCTGCGACAACGAAACCACGCCCGGCACCAGCTCTTCCGCCAGTTTTGGCGAGCTTTTGGCCAGCAATTGCATGAGTTGCTGCACTTCTTCGTGGCCAATCAGCTCACTGGAGTGCTTGTACAGAATCTGGTTCAAATGGGTTGCCACTACCGTACTGGCATCGACCACGGTGTAACCGAGGGATTGTGCCTGTGCGCGCTGACTGACTTCGATCCAGACCGCCTCCAGCCCGAAAGCCGGATCTTTGGCGGTAATACCGTTGAGCGAACCGTAGACCTGACCTGGGTTGATCGCCAGTTCGCGGTCCGGATAAATCTCCGCTTCGGCCAGGATCACCCCCATCAGAGTGAGGCGATAGGCGCTCGGCGCGAGGTCGAGGTTGTCACGGATATGCACAGTCGGCATCAGGAAGCCCAGATCCTGGGACAGTTTTTTACGCACACCCTTGATCCGCGCCAGCAGCTGACCACCCTGATTGCGGTCCACCAGCGGAATCAGACGATAGCCGACTTCCAGGCCAATCATGTCGATCGGCGTCACATCGTCCCAGCCAAGCTCCTTGGTTTCCTGAGCGCGAGCCGGCGATGGCAGCAATTCCTGCTGACGCTTGACCTCTTGCAGGGCCTGAACCTTGACGATGTTCTGCTTCTTCCAGAACAGGTACGCGCCACCGGCCGCCAGGGCCGCCATGGTCAGAAAGGAAAAGTGCGGCATGCCGGGCACCAGGCCCATCACTGCCATCAGGCCCGCTGCCACGGCCAGCGCCTTGGGCGAGGCGAACATCTGGCGATTGATCTGTTTGCCCATGTCTTCCGAACCGGAAGCACGGGTCACCATGATCGCTGCAGCTGTAGATAACAACAGTGATGGCAATTGCGCCACCAAACCGTCACCGATGGTCAGCAACGCGTAAACCCTGCCCGCATCACCGAAGGTCATGCCGTGCTGGAAGATACCGACCGCCATGCCGCCGATCAGGTTGATGAACAGAATCAGCAAACCGGCAATGGCGTCGCCACGCACGAATTTGCTGGCACCGTCCATGGAACCGTAGAACTCGGCTTCCTGGGCCACTTCCATCCGGCGCATCTTGGCCTGGTTCTGATCGATCAGGCCGGCGTTCAAATCGGCGTCGATCGCCATTTGTTTGCCGGGCATCGCATCGAGGGTGAAACGTGCGCTCACCTCGGAAATCCGCCCGGCACCCTTGGTTACCACGACGAAGTTGATGATCATCAAAATCGCGAAGACCACGATACCGACCACGTAGTTACCGCCGATCACCACCTCACCGAACGCCTGGATCACCTTACCGGCGGCGGCGTGGCCGTCCTGCCCGTGAAGCATCACCACTCGCGTGGAGGCCACGTTCAGCGCCAGTCGCAACAACGTTGCCACCAGCAGAATGGTCGGGAACACCGCGAAATCCAGCGGCCGCAACGCGTAGACGCAGACCAGCAGCACGACGATCGACAGCGCGATGTTGAACGTGAAGAACACGTCCAGCAGGAACGGCGGCACCGGCAGCATCATCATGGCCAGCATGACCAGCAGCAACAACGGCACGCCCAGATTGCCCCGACTTAAGTCGGCAACGTTTGTGCGGGCACTGTTGAGTAACTGAGAGCGATCCACCGGTTTTCCCCGTTCCTTTAAAGCAAACTTTTGACGCCTGAAGCAGACGCAGGGCGGCTACTGCAAGAAGCCTTCCAACTTTTGCCGAGAGCTTGGAACAGAGGGGTTTCTGGGGGGAATTGTGTCGTCCGGGCTGACGCCTTCGCGGGCAAGCCTTGCTCCTACAGGACGGATGGCACAGATGTTTTTGTGGTCGACGCAAACCCTGTAGGAGCGAGGCTTGCCCGCGAAGGCGTCGGCACAACTAGCGCAAAACTCAGGAATCGCGGCGCAGATCCGGTGGAATCGGCAAGTCATCCTTGAGCGGATCCGGCCGCTTGCCCTTGCCCGCGCGGTGCTGTCGGATCTGGTAGACGTAGGCCAATACCTGAGCGACGGCCAGATAGAGCCCGCCAGGAATTTCCTGCTCCAGCTCCGTGGAGTAATAGATCGAACGCGCCAGGGCCGGAGACTCCAACAGCAGCACTTCGTTGGCCACGGCGATTTCACGGATTTTCAGGGCCAGGAAATCACTGCCCTTGGCAATCAGCATCGGCGCCGCGCCCTTGTCCGGGTCGTATTTGAGCGCCACGGCATAGTGAGTCGGGTTGGTAATGACCACATCGGCCTCGGGGATGGCCGCCATCATCCGGCGCTGGGACATCTCGCGCTGCAACTGGCGAATGCGCTGCTTGACCTCCGGCCTCCCCTCCTGATCCTTGTGCTCGTCGCGCACTTCCTGCTTGGTCATCAGCAGCTTCTTGTGGCTTTCCCAGAGCTGCACCGGCACGTCGACGGCGGCGATGATGATCAAGCCGCACGCCATCCACAGGGTACTCCAGCCGACCACTTGCAGGCTGTGAATGATCGCCATTTCCAACGGCTCATGCGCAATGCGCATCAGGTCGTCGATGTCGGAATTCAACACCGCCAGCGCGACGAACAGCACAATGAAAAACTTCGCCAGGGCCTTGAGCAGCTCCACCAGCGCCTTGGCCGAGAACATCCGCTTCAGCCCCGCGCCGGGGTTCATGCGACTGAATTTCGGCGCCATCGAGCCTGCCGCGAACAGCCAGCCACCGAGGGAAATCGGGCCGAGAAATGCCGCCAGCAGCAAGGTGATCATCACCGGCTGAATCGCCAACAGGGCAATCTGCCCCGAGTGCAGGAGGAAGGTGCCCATGCTGCGCTGATCCAGAATCACTTCCCGCGACAGCGTGAAGTTCATGCGCATCAGCTCCATCATGTCCTGCGCCAAAGCCCCGCCGAAAATCAGCAGCGCACCGGCACCGGCGAGCATGATCGCCAGGGTATTGAGCTCTTTGGAGCGCGCAATCTCGCCCTTGTCCCTGGAGTCCTTTTTACGTTTCTCCGTGGGGTCTTCTGTTTTGTCCTGACCGCTTTCGCTCTCAGCCATGACTCAGCGCGCCCGTGCCAGTTCGCGCAACCACTGCAAGGCCTCGGTAGCCAGCGGTTGGTACTGATTGATGATGTCCGCCAGCCCGACCCAGACAATGAACAGCCCGAGCACCAGGGTCAGCGGAAAGCCGATGGAAAAGATGTTCAGTTGCGGCGCGGCACGGGTCATCACGCCAAACGCGATGTTGACCACCAGTAGCGCGGTGATCGCCGGCAACACCAGCAACAATGCCGCACCCAGCACCCAACCGAGCTTGCCGGCCAGGTCCCAGAATTGCGAAACCATAAAGCCGCTACCGACCGGGAGCGTGGTGAAACTTTCAGTGAGAATTTCGAAGACCACCAAGTGGCCATTCATGGCCAGGAACAACAGCGTCACCAGCATGGTGAAGAACTGCCCGATCACCGCCACCGACACGCCGTTGGTGGGGTCGACCATCGACGCGAAGCCCATGCCCATCTGAATCGAAACGATCTGCCCGGCGACCACGAAGGCCTGGAAGAACAGTTGCAGGGCGAACCCCATCACCGCGCCGATGAGGATCTGCTCGGCAATCAGCAGCAACCCGCTCAAGTCCAGCGCATTGACCGGCGGCATTGGCGGCAACCCGGGCGCAATCACGACCGTGATCGCGAGGGCGAAATACAGACGCACCCGCTGGGGCACCAGGGTCGTACCGAAAACCGGCATGACCATCAGCAAGCCACCGATGCGAAACAGGGGCAACATGAACGTCGCCACCCAGGTGCTGATCTGGGTATCGGTCAGTTGCAGCAGTGACTGCATGGCTTAGCCGATGACCCGAGGAATATTGCCGTACAACTGCAGGATGTATTCCATGAACGTCTGCACCAGCCACGGACCGGCAACGATCAGCGTCACCAGCATGACCAGCAGGCGCGGCAAGAAGCTCAGGGTTTGTTCGTTGATCTGCGTAGCCGCCTGGAACATCGCGACCAACAGGCCCACCAGCAGACTCGGAATCACCAGCACGGCGACCATCATGGTGGTCAGCCAGAGCGCTTCACGAAAGATGTCTACCGCAACTTCCGGCGTCATGGCGAAACACCGCCGAAGCTACTCGCCAATGTCCCGATGATCAGCGCCCAGCCATCCACCAGCACGAACAGCATGATCTTGAACGGCAGGGAAATGATCAGCGGCGAGAGCATCATCATACCCATGGCCATCAGCACACTGGCGACGACCAGGTCGATGATCAGGAATGGAATGAAGATCATGAAGCCGATCTGGAACGCGGTTTTCAGCTCGGACGTGACGAAGGCCGGCACCAGGATGGTCAGCGGCGCCTGATCCGGCGTGGCGATGTCCGTGCGCTTGGACAGGCGCATGAACAGTTCCAGATCGCTGCTGCGCGTCTGCGCCAGCATGAAGTCCTTGATCGGCACCTGAGCCTTGGCCACGGCATCCTGGGCGGTGAGTTTTTCCGCCAGATACGGCTGCAAGGCATCCTGGTTCACCCGGTCAAACACCGGCGCCATGATGAACAGGGTCAGAAACAGCGCCATGCCCGTGAGGATCTGGTTCGACGGCGTCTGCTGCAGGCCCAGGGCCTGACGCAGGATCGAGAAGACGATGATGATCCGCGTGAAGCTGGTCATCAGCATGACGAACGCCGGAATGAAACTCAGCGCGGTCATGATCAGCAGGATTTGCAGGCTGACCGAATATTCCTGAGCGCCCTGTGCGTTGGTGCCCAGGGTGATCGCCGGGATCGACAACGGATCGGCGGCGAAGGCCAGCGGCGCGGCCAGCATCAGGGCCAGCGTCAAGATGATGCGTAGCGCACCCATTACTTCTTATCCTTCTGATCCTTGCCCATCAGTTCCATCAGGCGCAGGGCAAATTCCGGGGTCGCTTTCTCGGTGACCGGTACGTGCACCGGCTCCTTGAGCACATGCAGCGCGGTGATGGTGCCGGGGCTCAAACCGAGCAGAATCTGCTCGTTGCCGACCTGCACCAGCATCAATCGGTCACGCGGACCCAGCGCCCGGGAACCGATCAACTCGATCACCTGCGCCTTGCCCGCAGGCCCGGCCTGCTGGACCCGGCGCAGCAGCCAGGCGAGGAAGAAGATCAACCCCAGCACCAGCAGCAGACCGAGCACCAATTGCGTCAACTGGCCCGCCACACCGCTGCTGACAGCAGGTGCGACGGCCACGGCAGCATTAGCCACCGGTTCGGCCGCCAACGCACTGAACGGCAAGGCCAGTAACAACCCCGAAAGCTTTTTCACTCAGCGCAGCTTCTTGATGCGTTCGCTTGGGCTGATCACGTCGGTCAGGCGGATGCCGAACTTCTCGTTGACCACCACCACTTCACCGTGAGCGATCAACGTACCGTTGACCAGCACGTCCAGCGGCTCACCGGCCAGGCGATCGAGCTCGATCACCGAACCCTGGTTGAGCTGCAGCAGGTTACGGATGTTGATGTCGGTGCTGCCGACTTCCATGGAAATCGACACCGGGATGTCGAGGATCACGTCCAGGTTCGGACCGTCCAGGGTTACCGGATCGTTGTTTTTCGGCACGCTGCCGAATTCTTCCATCGGCAGACGGTTCGACGACGAACCAGCAGCGTCAGCCGCCAGCAAGGCGTCAATGTCGTCCTGCCCGGCATCGCCGGTTTCTTCCAGGGCCGCAGCCCATTCGTCAGCCAGCGCCTGGTCGTCCTGAGTATTCATATCGTCAGCCATCATGTGTCCTCGGCGGGCAACCCATCAGAGGGCAGCCGTCAGTTAAAAGCGAATATGTAGAGGCGCCGGTCAACGGCGCTCGATCGGCTCGATCACTTGCAACGCGAGGTTGCCTTTGTGCGAGCCCATCTTGACCTTGAACGCAGGCACGCCATTGGCGCGCATGATCATTTCTTCCGGCATTTCGACCGGGATAATGTCCCCCGGCTGCATGTGCAGAATGTCGCGCAGGCGCAACTGGCGACGGGCAACCGTAGCGCCGATCGGCACGTCGACGTCGAGCACGTCCTGGCGCAGGGCATTGACCCAACGCTCGTCCTGATCGTCGAGGTCCGACTGGAAGCCGGCGTCGAGCATTTCGCGCACCGGCTCGATCATCGAGTACGGCATGGTCACGTGCAGGTCGCCGCCACCGCCATCGAGTTCGATGTGGAAGGTCGACACCACAATGGCTTCGCTCGGGCCGACGATGTTGGCCATGGCCGGGTTCACTTCCGAGTTGATGTACTCGAAGTTCACTTCCATGATCGCCTGCCAGGCTTCCTTCAGATCGACGAAGGCCTGCTCCAGCACCATGCGCACCACACGCAGTTCGGTCGGGGTGAATTCACGCCCTTCGATCTTCGCGTGACGGCCATCGCCGCCGAAGAAGTTGTCCACCAGTTTGAACACCAGTTTGGCGTCGAGGATGAACAGCGCCGTGCCGCGCAACGGCTTGATCTTGACCAGGTTGAGGCTGGTCGGCACGTACAGCGAGTGCACGTATTCGCCAAACTTCATCACCTGCACACCACCGACGGCAACGTCCGCCGAGCGGCGCAGCATGTTGAACATGCTGATGCGGGTGTAGCGGGCGAAACGCTCGTTGATCATTTCCAAGGTCGGCATGCGTCCACGGACGATGCGATCCTGGCTGGTCAGGTCGTAGCTTTTGACACTGCCGGGTTCGGCAGCGGTATCGGTCTGTACCAGACCATCGTCGACACCATGCAACAGCGCATCGATCTCATCCTGGGACAGCAGGTCCTGCACGGCCATGTCGTGTTCCTACTGCAGTACGAAATTAGTGAAAAGCAACTGTTCGATGACCACTTTGCCGAGCTCTTTCTGCGCCACTTCCTGGACGCTGGCCGTGGCTTTCTGGCGCAGCATTTCCTGACCGACCGGCGACGCCAGGGTCGCGAAATCCTGCCCGGAGAACAGCATGACAAGGTTGTTGCGGATGACCGGCATGTGGACTTTCAGGGCTTCCAGGTCGGCCTGATTGCGACCTTGCATGGTGATGCTCACCTGCATGAAGCGCTGGCGGCCGTTCTGGTTGTAGTTGGCCACGAAGGCCGGCGCCATTTGCTCGAAAACCGCTGGTTGCTTGCCGGCCGGGGCAGTTTCAACCGCGGCGGCAGGCTTGCTCTGAGCGCTGTGCATGAAGAACCAGGTCGCTCCCACGGACAAGCCGATCGCCAGCAGCAGGGCCACCACGATCACAATGATCAGCTTGATTTTGCCTTTGGTTGCGGGGTCTTTTACTACTGCTTCGCTCTTCGCCATGCCAATAATCCGTCACTATTCGGGTTTTCACAGTCGCACGGCAAGGCAAGAGCAAGTGTTATGCCAGAAGTGTCGGGAGGTATTGGAGACAGCGAATGATCGGCGAATACCGCACTTGTAGGAGCGAGGCTTGCCCGCGAAGAACGATGTTGCGGTTTAACTGACAAACCGCGTCATCATTCTTCGCGGGCAAGTCGGAACGCCGAACCGCTCGCTCCTACAAGGGATTGCGTTTGATCAGGCGTAGTAGTCGACGGCGCTGGAACCGATGACACTGGTGGTACTCGCCGCGACTTCGGCAACGGTCGGCGCGAGCTCTTCATCCACGCCATCGAGGCGACCACCGCTGGCGTTGCTGCGCCCGCCCTGCCCCTGCTGAGCCTGTTGTTCCTGACCCTGCCCCTGCCAGCCACGCGACTGGTCAGACACGTTGACATCGACCTGCCCCATGCCCTGCTGCGCGAACATGTCACGCAAGCGGTGCATCTGACCATCGAGCGCTTCGCGAACGCTTGGATGCGCGCTCATGAAGGTCACTTGGGTCTGCTGGTCCGGCACCATGTTCACCCGAATATCGAGACGCCCCAGTTCGGCCGGTTGCAACTGGATATCGGCCGCCTTGAGATTGGCGCTGGACAGGTACATGACCCGGTTCACGATCTCTTCGGTCCAGCCGCTTTGATTCATCGTGATCGGCTGATTCACCGGTACCGCGTTGGCGGTTTTCGGTGTAGCTGCCTGAGTCAGCGCCGCCAGACGGTTGGCGAAGTCGTCGACGCGGGTATCGCTGCTCGCCGACTTCAAGTCCTTGAGGCCGTCATCGATCAACCCACTGAAGGTTTTCTCACCGCCCTGGCTGGTACTGTCCTTGTCCGCCTGCACATCGAGCATGCCCGCCATGCCGGCGGCAAAGTTCTGTGCCGAGGTGGGTTCGCCATCAGCCTGGGCCTGAGCAGCCGTCGGCGCTGCCTTGGGTTGCGCCTGACTGGCAGCGGAAATATGACCGCCCTGCTCCATGGCCATACGCACGGCCGGCAGCGCATCCAGCGGATCGGCTTCAGGATCGAACGCGTCATCCGTCGGTGCGGCAATCTGTGCCGCCGCCACTGGCGCAGCAACAGGCGCCTGGACTTGCGGCTGCTCAGTGACCACCACTGGCGGTGCTTGCGAAACCGGAGCTGCCACCACGGCTTGCAACGCTGGCAGCAATGACGGATCGAGAGCCGGATCAACCGGCGCCGTGTCGACGACTACCGGGGTTTCTGCGGTATCCGCGGCATCTGCGGCATCATCGCTGGCAGCCTTGTCGTCGGCCGGCGCCGGTTTATCGGCGGGCAAGGTTTTGCCGCTATCGGCAACCGTCGGTTCCGGGGCGGCAGCATTGTCGTTGCCGACGCTCTTTTTATCGGGGCTGTCCGGGGCTTTATCGCGCACCGGCTTCGGCGTTCCATCGGTGGCCGCCGAGGGCTTGTTCTGGGCTTGATTGGCGTAGACCTGAGCGAAGCTGGAGGCTTTGTCCCCGGGCTCAGCGGACAGCGCCGGTGGATTGGCGGAGGCGGCTTGAGTCTTGGCCTGAGCGGCGGCCTGAAGAAGAATATTGGGGGTAACGGGCATGAAACGGTCTCCGCTGCACTGGGATCGTAGGTACAGTTGCGGAGATTGCTGCAAGGGTTGCGCCAGTTTTGTTCGAACGGCGCTAAAAACGCCGGACGGTCGCACTGTCAGCGAGAGAGCGCTGGCGCTCTGCTTCGTAGAGGGTGCGGATAATCGCGAATTCACTATCGATTTCGCTGATCAGTTTCTCGATGCCTTCCAGCGACTTCTGTTTGCTTCGCTGCTCAAGCTCATTGCACAACTGCGCGAGGCGAATGGCGCCCATGTTGCTGCAACTGCCCTTGAAACTGTGCGCGGTGGCACCGAGCGTCTCGGCATCGTCAGCCTTGTGCAGCTGACTCAAGCGCTCTGTGGAATCGGCAAGAAAAGTATCCAGCAACGTCGAATACTCATCCTCCATGACCTCTTGCAACGCGCTCAGCACGTCGCGATCCAGATGTGTGTCAGCCACTTGCTCACTCCTTGATCAAGAATGCGCGGATTATGCCAGAGCCTCCCAGAAAAATTCCACGCGGGCACTACGACCATCGTCGGACCAGTTGGCGTTACGGCTCAACTGGCGGATCAGACTGACCCCGCGTCCCGACAGACGGGCACCATCGAGGGGGCGCGCCATCACCCTGTCGACATCAAAACCCTTGCCACTGTCTTCGACACGAATCGTCAGGCAACCGCCCTCACCTTTGGGCGCGACCTGCAAATGCACCCGCACATAGCCGTCCTGCAGCTCGTCCAGACGTGCATTGCGCTGTTGATAATAGCGGGCAAAACCCGAGGCATCGCGTTTCAGGCTTGAGTCCAGCCCCAGCACGCCGTGCTCCAGTGCATTGGAGTACAACTCCGCGAGCACACTGTAAAGCGCACCGCTCTGGGCGCGCAAACCATGCACTTCCAGCAGCAACTGCAAAAGATACGGCAATGGATTGAAGCGCTTGAGGGTGGCCGCACGAAACTCGAAACTCACCGACCAGTCCAGCGGGCAGGACTGACCGCTGTCGGAATACACCAGGGCCGGCGGGCTCAGCTGCGCAGCCTCCAACAGGCTGACTTCGACCATGCTGACATCGTCGCGAGCCTCACCGCGAAAATCCCGCAGCGCCTGCTCGATCTCCTCGAACAGTTGATCTGGCCGACGATTGGCCGCAAACACCCGCTGCAATCGCTCGACGCCGAACAACTGCTCATTGGCATCGCACGTATCGATCACCCCGTCAGACAACAGGAACACCCGATCCCCGACCGCCATCGGAAACACTTCGGTGCGATCATCGAACGTCTGCGGGCTCAGCACGCCCAGCGGCAAATGCCGAGCCGTCAGCTGTGTGCGCTCGCCGCTGGCAATACTGTGCAGGTAACCGTCCGGCATCCCGCCGTTCCAGACCTCCACCGAGCGCCGCTGAAAACTCAGGCACAGCAGCGTCGCACAACAGAACATGTCCACCGGCAGGATGCGCTTGAGCTTGGCGTTCATCTCGCGCAGGGTTTCCGACAGGCCATAACCCTTGGCGGTCATGCCGTAGAAGACCTCGGCCAGCGGCATCGCCCCAACGGCGGCCGGCAAGCCATGGCCGGTAAAATCGCCGAGCAGCACGTGCATGTCGCCGGCCGGCGTGAACGCCGCGAGCAGCAAATCGCCATTGAACAGCGCATAAGGCGATTGCAGGTAGCGGATGTTGGGGGCGTTCAGGCAGCCGGAATGGGCGACCTTGTCGAACACGGCCTTGGCCACACGCTGCTCGTTGAGCAGGTAATCGTGGTGCCTGGCAATTTGGTCGCGCTGCTCCAGCACGGTGGCCTGCAACCGGCGCAAGCGGTCCATTGCCTTGATTTTGGCGGCGAGGATCACCTGGTTATAGGGTTTTGCCAGAAAGTCGTCACCGCCAGCCTCCAGACAGCGCGCCAAGGCTTCGCTTTCGCTCAGCGACGTCAGGAAGATGATCGGCACCAGGGTTTCCCCGGCCAGCGCCTTGATCTGCCGTGCCGCCTCGAAACCGTCCATCACCGGCATCATGGCGTCCATCAAGACCAGTTGCGGTCGTTGTAAGCGAAACGCTTCAACCGCTTCGGCACCGTTGGCCGCCGTCAGGACTTCATGGCCCTGGCGACGGACGATACTCGACAGCAGCATGCGGTCGGCCGCGCTGTCTTCGGCAATCAGGATCGTCAGCGGCTCGAGCGGCTGCACGTTGGTCAACTGATGTCGAACAGTTTGTCGAAGTTGGAGATGGCGAGAATCTTCTTCACGTCAGAACTGCTGTTGACGACGCGAATGTCGGAATCGTCGCCACCGGCGTGATCACGCAGCAGAAGCAGCATGCCCAGTGCAGAACTGTCGAGGTAGGTCGCTTCTTTCAAATCGACGACCACTGCAGAGAGTTCCTTGTTCTCGTAGGACTCGCGAAATTCCTGATGTTTGGCGAAGTCGAATCGTCCTCTGATCGATATCGTCAGTTTTTGCCCATCCGGAGAGACTTCTGTAACGACTGACATTGAACGGCATCCTTGTCATTGGTGAACATACTTGTACAAGGTTTAGCACTTGACGGAGATGGGGGCAAGGCTGGAAAGGGGCGGAGTTTTTGAGGACGCCTTCGCGGGCAAGCCTCGCTCCTGCGGGATTTGTGCCGTTCACGAAATCATGGACGATGCGAAACCTGTAGGAGCGAGGCTTGCCCGCGAAGAACGATAACGCGGTCGACCTGAATCAGTACGGACTCTCACGCGGCAACCGCTGGGACAACTCGTCCATCAGCTTCTGTTCGCGCCTGTCTTCCAGCTGTCGCGCCTCGTCTGCGTAACGCTGAACCAGTTTGCGCAAGCCTTCGACCCGGGCAAATGCCTGCTGCCAGGTTTCCCGCGCCTTGTTCAGATTGTTCTGATGCCACGCCAGGCTTTGTCGCTGCTGATCGATGGCGGTGCCCAGTTGCGCGAGGAAGCCCTGATAACCCAGCAGCCACTGGCCCGAGACGCCGCTGCTGCCGCGCACGATCCATTGTTCCTGATAGTCGAGTCGAAAGGCTTCAAGGTCGGCGAGCTTGCTTTCTGCCACGCGAACCTGGCCCTGAAAATGGCCTAACCGCTGAGCGGCGGTTTTCTCGGCCTTTTCGGCCATTTCGACCACCGGCGCCAGACGCCCTGCCCGACTCTGGGCCATGATCGATTAACCGCCAGCCGCAGGCGCGAAGATCGAGCCCAGATAGGATTCGCTTTCGCCCAGGCTGATGCTGTCGTTCAACCCTTGGCGCAGGTATTTGGCCAGCTGCGGCTGCAGGGAAATCGCCAGGTCGGTCTCGCGATCACCGCCAGCGACGTAGGCGCCGACACTGATCAGGTCGCGACTCTGTTGATAGCGCGACCACAACTGCTTGAAATACTGGGCGCGGGTCATGTGTTCCGGCGACACCACCGACGGCATGACACGGCTGATCGACGCTTCGATGTCGATGGCCGGGTAATGCCCTTCCTCGGCCAGACGCCGGGACAGGACGATGTGCCCGTCAAGCACACCCCGCGCCGAGTCGGCGATCGGATCCTGCTGGTCATCGCCTTCGGACAACACGGTATAAAACGCGGTGATCGAACCGCCGCCCTTTTCAGCGTTACCCGCCCGCTCCACCAGTTTCGGCAACTTGGCGAACACCGATGGCGGATAACCCTTGGTCGCCGGCGGCTCGCCAATGGCCAGGGCGATTTCCCGCTGGGCCTGGGCGAAACGAGTCAGCGAGTCCATCAGCAACAGGACATTCTTGCCCTTGTCGCGGAAATACTCGGCGATCCGCGTGCAATACATCGCGGCACGCAGACGCATCAGCGGCGCATCATCCGCCGGGGACGCCACGACCACCGAACGCTTGAGCCCTTCTTCACCGAGGATGTGCTCGATGAATTCCTTAACTTCGCGACCCCGTTCACCGATCAGCCCGACAACGATAATGTCGGCCTCGGTGAAGCGGGTCATCATGCCCAGCAGCACACTCTTGCCGACGCCGGTACCGGCGAACAGCCCGAGCCGCTGACCGCGACCGACCGTTAACAAACCGTTGATGGAGCGAATGCCCACGTCCAGCGGCTCGCTGATCGGGTGACGCTTGAGCGGGTTGATCGTCGGGCCGTCCATCGGCACCCAGTCTTCAGCCTTCATTCCGCCCTTGCCGTCCAGCGCACGACCGGCGCCATCGAGCACTCGTCCGAGCATGCTCATGCCCATCGGCAGGCGACCGGTATCGGCCAACGGCACCACTCGGGCACCAGGCGCGATGCCGGCGACGCTGCCGACCGGCATCAGAAAGACTTTGCTGCCGGAGAAGCCCATGACTTCGGCTTCGACCTGCACCGGATGGTAACTGTCGTCGTTGATGACCATGCAGCGGCTGCCCATGGCGGCGCGCAGGCCTTCAGCTTCGAGGGTCAGGCCGACCATGCGCAGCAAGCGGCCTTCGAGGATCGGTGCGCCGGCCAGTTCCGTGGCCTCGGCGTAACTGCCCAGGCGCTTGGCGAAGCTGGTGCGATCAAGGCGCATCGGGGACGTCCGGCTCGGCTTCGACGGCAGGCTTGGCGTCGATTGGCAGTTCCAGGCTCAGGTCCGGCGCGGCCGGGTGCAGGGCCTGCTCGTGCAACTGATCGAACAGTTTGTCCATGACCCGCGCGATGCGCGTTTCAACGGTGGCGTCGATGCGACTGTGCTCCGTCTCGACCCGGCAACCACCAGGCAACAAGGCTTCGTCCTCGACGATGCGCCAGGTTTCTTCATGGCGTTCGCGCAGGGCTTTGACCTGTTCGAAATCCTGCGGATTGATGTACAGCCGCACATTGCCCACGCCCAGCGGCAACAGCTTGAGGGCGTCGCGCATGACGTGTTCGATCTGCGTCGAGTCGATGGCCAGTTCGCGCTGAATCACCTGTTTGGTGATGTGCTGCACGAGATCGACCAGCGACTTTTCGATCTGGGTGTCTTGCTCGGCGATAGGCTCGAACAAGTTGGCCATCAGTTGCTCAAGCGCGGCGACTTTCGGCGCCAGGACCGCCTCTGCTTCCTGACGGACCTTGAGCGTGGTGCTGTGAAAACCTTCTTTCTCGCCCGTGGCGAAGCCTTCGTTGTAGGCCTCCTGGCGAATGCTTTCGAGTTCTTCGAGGGTCAGTGGCTGGACTTCTTCCAGCGGCACTTCCTCCATTTCCGGCGGCTCGGGCTCTGGTTCCGGCTCGGGCTCCGGTGCAGGCGGGTCGAAACTGGGCAGCGACCAGGTGTCGAAACCCGCGACGTCCTTGGCGCGGATCAGGTCGGTCTGGGACTCATCATGTTTGGACGACATAGTGACCTTAGATCATCTCTTCGCCGCCCTTCCCGCCGAGAACGATTTCTCCGGCTTCGGCCATACGGCGAGCAATGGTGAGGATTTCTTTCTGTGCGGTTTCCACGTCGCTGACACGCACCGGGCCTTTGGCCTCGAGGTCGTCGCGCAACAGTTCGGCCGCCCGTTTGGACATGTTCTTGAAGATCTTTTCCTTGACGCCTTCGTCCGAGCCTTTGAGGGCCAGTACCAGTACATCGGAGGAGACTTCGCGCAGCAACGCCTGAATCCCGCGGTCGTCGACATCGGACAGGTTGTTGAACACGAACATGAGGTCTTCGATCTGACCGGACAGGTCTTCGTCGACTTCGCGGATCGAGTCCATCAGCTGACCTTCGATCGAGCTGTCGAGGAAGTTCATGATGTCGGCCGCACGCTTGATGCCACCCAGGGTGGTGCGCGAGGCATTCGAGTTGCCGGAGAACTGCTTCTCGAGAATCTGGTTGAGTTCTTTCAGGGCGGCTGGCTGCACGGTGTTCAGCGAGGAAACCCGCAGAATGATGTCCAGTCGCACCTTGTGGTCAAAGTTGCCCAGCACTTCGCCGGCCTGGTCCGGGTCGAGATATGCCACGACGATCGCCTGGATCTGCGGGTGCTCGTAACGGATCACGTCGGCGACGGCGCGCGGTTCCATCCACTTCAGGCTGTCGAGGCCACTGGTGTTGCCTCCCAGCAGGATCCGGTCGATCAGGCCGTTGGCCTTGTCCTCGCCCAGCGCCTGAGTCAGCATTTTGCGCACGTAGTCGTCGGAGCCGACGCCCAGGCTGGTCTGATCGCCGACAATGTCGACGAACTCGCTCATCACCTGCTCGACCTGCTCGCGGTGCACGTTACCCATCTGCGCCATGGCCACACCCACACGCTGGACCTCTTTGGGCCCCATGTGGCGCAGCACCTGGGCGGCATCGGTAGAACCCAGGGACAGCAGCAGGATTGCGGCTTTATCGACCCGGGACAGTTTGGCGACGGCGGCTCGGTTATCACTCATCTGCGTTAATCCACTCTTTCACGACCTGGGCCACGCGACCCGGATCTTCTGCCACCAGACTCTTGATTGCGTTCAACTGTGCGTCATAGCCTTCGCTTGGGCTTGGCAGCAGGATGCTGGTCGGGCCGCCGAGGCTGACGCGGTCGTTGGCCAGTTCGCCGTCCAGGCCGCCCATGCCACCGAGTTCCACGTCGCCGCCAAAACCGGCCAGCTGTTTGCCTTTGCCGCCGTTGGTGATGTTGTTGAGCACCGGACGCAGCACACCGAACACCAGTATCAGGATGAACAAGACACCCAGCACTTGTTTGACGATGTCCCAGAACCACGGCTGGGAGTAGAACGGAATATCGGCAATCACTTCACCGCGCTCGGCGGAGAACGGCATGTTGATCACGCTGACGCTGTCACCACGGCTGGCGTCGAAACCGACGGCGTCCTGTACCAGACGGGTGAAGCGCGCCAATTCGTCGGCGCTCCACGGTGCACGGGTGGTTTCGCCGTTGGCTGCGTTGATCTTGACCTGATCGTCCACCACTACCGACACCGACAGGCGGTTCAAACGCCCTTGCTGTTGTTTGGTGTGGCTAATGGAACGGTCGAGTTCGAAGTTCTTGGTGGATTGTTGACGCTTGTCCGCCGGGTACGGTGCCAGCATCGGCTGACCGGTGGCCGGGTCCATGATTTGCTGACCGTTGGCATCCAGCAGTGGCTGGCCTGGCTGCACCATGCCGGCCGACGCGGTAGCGCCACCGGTGGTTTGCGGCGCCGAGGCTGGCGATGGCGGCTGGTTGCTCAGGGCACCCGGTACGCCTTGCGGGCCATTGCTGGCGGTGCGTTGTTCATTGACCGACTGCTCGCTGCGCAACGCCGGTTGATCCGGGTTGAACTGCTCGGAGGTCGACTCGACAGCACTGAAATCCACGTCCGCCGAGACTTCGGCTTTATAGCGGTCGTTGCCCAGCACCGGTTGCAGGATGTTGTGCACACGCTGAGTGAGCATGCTTTCCATGCGACGGCTGTAATCGAATTGCTTGCCGGCCATGGTCAGTTCGGAGTTCTCCGCCTGATCCGAGAGCAGGTTGCCCTTCTGGTCGACGACGGTGATCTGCGACTTGCTGAGTTCTGGAACGCTGGTCGCGACCAGGTTGATGATCGCCACCACCTGACCCGGCTCCAGCGAGCGACCGGAATACAGCTCTACCAACACCGAAGCGCTCGGCTTGCGTTCGTCACGTACGAACACCGAGCTTTTCGGAATCGCCAGGTGCACGCGGGCACCCTTGACGTTGTTCAGGCTGGAGATGGTCCGAGCCAGTTCACCTTCGAGGCCGCGACGATAACGGGTCGCTTCCATGAACTGGCTGGTGCCGAGCCCCTGGTCCTTGTCGAGGATCTCGAAACCGATGTTGCCATCGCTGGGAGTGACACCAGCGCCCGCGAGCTTCAGGCGCGCACGGGACAGGTCATCGGCCTTGACCAGCAAGGCACCGGAGTTCGGTTCAACGGTATAGGGAATGTCAGCGGCAGCCAGGGTATCCATGACTTGCTTGGCGTCCATACCGGCAAGGCTGCCGTACAGAGGCCGGTAGTCCGGCTGTTGGGACCACAACACCACGGCGAAGCCAATCGCCACGCTCGCAGCCAGGCCGACCAACAGGCCCACCTGACGCAACATGGTCATCTCGGAGAGGTTTTCCAGGAAGGACAAGCCGAACAGCGGCGGTTTGCCGTCTATCGGTGTGGCCTTGGCCGGAACATTATCGGCGACTGCTTCTGCCATGACTCAATCTCGTCCTTAAACCGGCATCTGCATGATGTCTTGGTATGCCTGAACCAGCTTGTTACGCACTTGGGTCAACGCCTGAAAAGACACGCTGGCCTTCTGCGAGGAAATCATCACGTCCGTCAGGTCGACACCACTCTTGCCGATCTCGAAGGCACTGGCCAACTGACTGGAAGCCTGCTGGGTGTCGCTCACTTTATTGACGGCCTGACCGAGCATGTCGGAAAAGCTGCTGCCGCTCAATTCAGGGACGGCGGCAGTCGATTTCGGCGCAGACATGGCATCCATTTGCATGGAACGCATGTCCAGCATCAACCGATTGAATTCAATACCTTGGCTCATGGTCTACTCTCATTGACGACCCGCAATTTTTTGACACTCACTCGGCGGGTAGTGAGGTGTTAGCAACAAGGGTGCCATCTCCGTGGCCGCCCAGAACAAAAGCCCTTTATCAGCTCACAAACTTCTGCAGGAGCGAGCCTGCTCGCGATGGTCGTGAACGATAACGCGTCGCTCCTGACTCCACCGCGAGCAGGCTCGCTCCCACAAAGTAAAATCAGGTGGCGAACAGGTACGCTTCCACATCCATTCCGGCATCACGCATTTGCGCCAGTTTGTAGCGCAGGGTGCGAGGGCTGATGCCCAGACGCTCTGCCGCTTCCTTGCGACGCCCCCGCTCAGAGCGCAAGGTATCGATGATCATCTGGAATTCGCGGCGACGCAGGTCGTCACCCAGCGCACCGGCAGACTCGGACTCGACTTCCACGCCCCGCACTGGCACGGCGGCCAATGCCGGCAACGGCGCACAGGCAACCGGCCCGGCCAGGCAGAAATCCTGCGGCTGGATCACACCGCCCTGCTGCAGGATCAATGCACGCTGAATCGCGTTATCCAGCTCCCGCACATTGCCCGGCCACGGATAGCCGATCAGGCACGCCTGCGCCTCGGGCGACAGTCGCGCCGCCGCATGCTTCATTTTATTGACGTGCTTGGTCAGCAGTCGCTCGGCCAGCGGCAGGATGTCGGCGGTGCGTTCTCGCAACGGACGCCAGGCCAACGGAAATACGGACAGGCGATAGTAAAGGTCTTCGCGGAAACGCCCTGCCGCCACTTCACCGGCAAGGTCACGGTTGGTGGTGGCGACGACCCGAATATCCAGCGTGATCGGTTTGCGCGCGCCGACCCGCTCGACTTCGCGCTCCTGCAACACACGCAGCAACTTGGCTTGAAGCCCCAGGGGCATTTCGGAAATTTCGTCGAGCAGAATGGTTCCGCCGTCGGCCTGCTCGAACTTGCCGGCCTGCGCCGCGATGGCGCCAGTGAACGAACCCTTTTCGTGACCGAACAGCGTTGCCTCGAGCATGTTGTCGGGAATCGCCGCGCAATTGATCGCAATGAACGGCTGGCTGGCGCGATGAGAATGCTGATGGATGTAACGCGCCAGCACTTCTTTACCGGTCCCGGACTCACCGGAGATCAACACCGTCGAATCACTGCGCGCCACCCGTGCGGCCAATTCCAGCAACTGCGCACTGGCCGGTTCGAACGCTACAGGCCCCTCGCTGTCGGCAGCGCCGAGACTGCCCAGCGCATGCCGCGCAACCAGGTCCAGCAAAGCCTTGGGCTCGAACGGCTTGACCAGATAATCCGCCGCGCCCTGACGCATCGCATCGACCGCGCGCTCTACGGCGCCGTGCGCCGTCATCAGCAGCACCGGCAACTGCGGCTGGCGAGCGCGCAGCAATCCGAGCAGTTGATGGCCGTCCATGCCCGGCATGTTGACGTCACTGAGCACCAGGTTGAACGCCTCGGCTTCGACGGCATCCAGCGCTTCTTCGGCCGACCCCACGGCTGTGTAGTCATGCCCTGCGAGCAACAACGTATCGGTCAGTGCTTCGCGTAATGCGCGGTCATCCTCGACCAGTAAAACCTTGATCCCCATGTCGTTCACTCCACTCCCTGAGCACTGCGCTTCTCATCAGAAAACAGCGGCAGAATCACCTGCGCGCAGGTGCCGCGACCCAACCGCGAGTGCAGCTGCAATTCTCCCTGATGAGCACGAGCCACGGCCTTGACCACGGTCAGGCCAAGGCCGGTCCCGGTGGTTTTAGTGGTAAAAAATGGCTCGCCCAAACGCGCCAGCACTTTCGCATCGATGCCGCTGCCGCTGTCACTGACGCAGACACGCAGGTTGTTGTCACGGGTGTAGAGATGGACTTTCAAGCGAACGTCGCCGGCACTGGCCTGGATCGCGTTCTCGATCAGATTGAGAATCGCCCCGACCAGCGTGTCGCGATTGCACAGCAACTCACCCGCATGACTGTCGCACTGCCAGCGAACCGGCAAATCCTGCACATGGGTCAGCGCCGCTGCCTGCAAGGATTGCATCAGCATTTTCGGCGTGACGCGATCAGTCAGCGGCAGCTCGCCACGGGCGAACACCAGCATGTCGCGCACTTGATGTTCCAGCTCATGCAAACGCTCTTTGAGCCGTCCGGCAAAACGTTGCTGCGTGGCAACCGGCAGCTCTTGCTCGGTCAAATGACTGGCGTAAAGCAATGCGGCGGACAGCGGCGTACGAATCTGGTGAGCCAGCGACGCGACCATTCGACCAAGGGAAGACAGGCGTTCGTGGCGAGCCAGTTGATCTTGCAGATGACGGGTTTCGGTCAGGTCGTTGAGCAATACCAACTGGCCAGGCTCGGCATCCAGCGAGCGGGTGGCGATCGACAGACGCCGACCGTCCTTGAGCGAGATTTCGTGGCCGTCGTCTTCGCGCGGCGCGAAGCATCGGGCAATGACATGACGCCACAGCTCGCCTTCGAGAGGCAGGCCGAGCAACTCACAAGCAGCGGGGTTGGCTTCACGCACGATGCCCTGGGCGTCGATGACGATAACGCCGCCGGGCAATAGATCGAGGAGGTTTTGCAGGCGGTTGGCCAGGCGTTCTTTTTCCGCCAGTTCCTGCATGCGCTGAGCGCTGACCACCGCCAGCTCACCCTTGAGCTCGGTGACCCGGGCTTCGAGCATGCTGTAGGAGTCGGTCAACTGGCTGGACATCTGGTTGAACAACGCGAAAGCCTGCTCAAGGCCAAGCCGGCTTGCCTGCTCTACGGACGACGTTTGTCCCGAAGCATCAGGGACAGGAGACATCTGGGCGGCTTGGGGCATCGGGCTCTCTCGCTTGGCTGACCGTCAGTTAAACGGAACGTTGCGAGGGATGTAGCAATACCCGTGCCTAAAAAAAACCGCCTACAAATGAACGACTTGAAAAACAGGCGTCAATCATCCGCCTGTTCATCACCATCGCGACGGCTCATGCCGTACTTGCGCATCTTCTCTACCAGCGTGGTACGACGGATCCGCAACCGCTCGGCAGCGCGCGCCACGATGCCATTGGCATCATCCAGCGCCTGCTGGATCAGGCCCTGTTCCAGACCACCGAGGTAGTCTTTCAGGTCCAGGCCTTCCGGCGGCAGCATGGCGTTGGCGGTGAAGTCCGGAGTGTGACCGTTGATGGCCACGCGCTCTTCAAGATCGCTGCGCAGGCTATCGACCAGTTGCTCGTCTTCGTCATCGACGTAGCGGAACTTCTTCGGCAACTCGACCACACCGATCACCCCGTACGGGTGCATGATCGCCATGCGCTCCACCAGGTTAGCCAGTTCGCGAACGTTGCCCGGCCAGCCGTGACGGCACAGCGACATGATCGCTGCGGAGTTGAAACGGATCGAACCGCGCTTCTCGTGCTCCATGCGCGAGATCAACTCGTTCATCAGCAGCGGAATGTCTTCGACACGTTCGCGCAGCGGTGCCATCTCGATCGGGAACACGTTCAGGCGGTAGTACAAGTCTTCGCGGAAAGTGCCGATCTCGATCATGCTTTCGAGATTCTTGTGAGTCGCCGCGATGATGCGCACATCGACGCTTTGGGTCTTGTTGCTGCCCACGCGTTCGAAAGTGCGTTCCTGCAGCACGCGCAACAGCTTGACCTGCATCGGCAGCGGCATGTCGCCGATTTCGTCGAGGAACAGCGTACCGCCGTTGGCCAGCTCAAAGCGCCCGGCGCGACTGGTGATCGCCCCGGTGAACGCGCCTTTCTCATGACCGAACAATTCGCTTTCCAGCAACTCGGCCGGGATCGCCCCGCAGTTGACGGGAACGAACGGCGCGTCACGACGCTTGGAATGGTAGTGCAGGTTGCGCGCGACCACTTCCTTGCCAGTCCCCGACTCGCCGAGGATCAGCACGCTGGCGTCGGTGTCGGCTACTTGCTGCATCATCTGACGGACGTGTTGAATCGCCCGGCTGGTGCCGACAAGACTGCGGAAAAGGTTGGGCTCGCGATGACGACCGCGCTCGCGGGCCTGGTCGTACATCTCGCGATAGACCTGGGCACGGTGCAGCGAATCGAGCAGTTTGCTGTAGCTGGGTGGCATTTCGAGGGTCGAAAGCACTCGGCGACGCTGGTCTTCTGGCAAGTCAACGGAAGAATTATCGCCCATTAACAAAACCGGAAGGAACTCATCCCAGGTAGAGAGTGTCTTTAACAAGCCCGGAAGTGCACCAGGAGCATTGACCGTCCCGATGAGGACACAGATCACTTCACGACTTGATGACAAAGAGCCGACAGCCTGCTGCCAGTCATGGCTACCGCAGGGTAAATTTTCTTCGCCAAGAAAATTTAAAATCACCGCCAGGTCGCGGCGGCGGACGCTATCGTCATCAATCAGCAGAATTTTGGTTTCACGCCACATGCAATAGCAACTTCCCTAGTCAACTCAATGCCCGAAATGATGGGGCAAGCTAGACGCTTGCAGACACGTTATGCCTGTAGACGCCTGAAATCTGGAACCAGCCACTAGTTAAGTCAAAAAACCGTGCACAGTCAAATTTATGGCGCACTATGTTTGGATTAACTGAGGATTAATTAACCAAACAGATGGTAAACCTTTGCAGCGTTCTGTGCTTGATGGATCTGCGACATCTCATCAACTATTGCTTGTCGCTCCCCTGTCGCCGCCTCCAGAAGCTGCTTGTACACCCCCAGCAACTCCTCAAGATTGTCGCGCAAGGCGGCCTCGTCTACCGAAGCTTCACTCAAGACGTCTTCCATGCAGGAACGACAAGCCAGATCCAACTCACCGATGGCTTCCCAATTGCGCTCGGCCAAGGCACCGACGAGGGCATCACGAGTGTGTTCGATACGCTGCAATACAAGACTCATGGTGATCTCCTTAAAACTGCGGACCCGGCGCGGCGATAGCATCCCAGCCTTCTTTGACTGTGCGAAGCAAATCGGCGACTTCGTCGAGAATCTTTGGATCGGTTTTGACGTTGGCTTCTGCCAGGCGCTTCATCATGTAGGTGTACAGCTTGTCCAGCTCACCCACAGACTCAATCGAATTTTCCAGGTCCAGGCCTTCACGCAAGCCACCGACGATCGCGATCGCCTTGCCGATGAAAATGCCTTTGTTGGGAATATCCTTGCGCTCCATGGCACCCTTGGCCTGAGCGATGCGATCCAGCCCACCTTCCATGAGCATTTGCACCAGGCGATGGGGGCTGGCTTCGGAAGTCTGGGCCTGAGCACCAATCTTCTGGTACTGCCGAAGGGCTAACATCGGGTTCATGCTGTACCTCATCAAAACTTTGTGATTCGTATAGCCAGTGTATCGACACCGCGTCAAAAATCTTTAGATCGAAACAAAAAAAGCCCGACAAGCGGAATTCGCTGCCGGGCTTTTGGCGCCTACGCGCTATCAGCCTTTTTTCTGTGCGTTCATCGCCTCAAACATCGAGGTAATGTTGCTCGCCGTTGCCTTGAGCTTGCCGACAAGAGTGTCCATGTCGTTGTACTTCTTGGTCAGCACGGTTGTCAGAGTCGCGACCCGACGATCCAGTGCCTCCTGCTGGCTGGCCAGGTTGGTTTTAACCTTCGCCAGGCTGGCCGAACGCGCATCGAGGATGCCTTCGTTGCCAGTAACGGTATAAGGCGTAATCGCCGAATTCATTCGCTCCAGCAGCCCCTTGGCCGCATCGCCGGTCGCCGCTGGATCACCCAGAAACAGCTTCTGAATTTCACCACCCAGTTTCTGCGTATCCATCGCCGCAGAGAACTTGGTGCTGTCAAAATCGAGCGCACCGGTTTTCTGGTTAGTGGTAATACCCAACTGCGAAAGCACGGTCAGTTTGTCGCCAGCACCGGTACTTGCCAACGGCTCACGGATCGACGCCAGAACACTGCGACCCAGCGAGTCACCGGTCAAAGCCGCGGGAATGGTTGGCTTGCCATCTTTATCCAGGGAAGGCTTGCTCAGCGTACTGACGGTGCTGACCACCTGGTTGAAAGCGTCGACAAAAGCCTGGATCGATTTTTTCAAACCGTCACTGTTCGGCCCGACCGTCACAGTGGAAGTACCCGTCGTCACCAGATTCAGTGTCAGGCCGGAAATGGCGCCATCCACGGTGTTGGATTTGCTGGAGATAGCCAGCCCGTCAACCGTGAAGCTGGCATTCGCAGCGAGTTCGCCGATGGCACCCGCCGAATTCTCATCAGGCGTGGCACCCATTTTCTGGCCCGCGGTAATTTCCAGGCCAGGAATACCACTGAGCGTGATATCGGAATTCAAACCGGTCGCGGTAGAGCCCAGGACCAGACGCGAACCGAAGGAGTCAGTGACAATGTTGGCACTGAAGCCATTGGCGCCTTGCTGGGTGTTGATCGCATCCCGCACCGTCTGCAATGTAGCACCAGGAGGAATGGTGACCGGTCGGGCAATGCCATTTTGAGTGATATTGAGCGTACCGTCCTGAATGGCACTGGTAGGGCCAAGGGGAAACGCAGCGGTCGCCACCTTGGATGAAGTCGCAAGGGAGTTGACCTTGATGACATACGTGCCGTTGACCGCCGAGTTGCTGGCGACAGAGGTCAGCACTTTGGGATCGGAACTCGTGGCGTTGTAACCCAGGAACTGAGGGGTCTTGGTATCACCAAGGTTTTTGATCGCGGCCTGGAAATTCGCCAACACACTCTTGAGGGTCCCGACACCGGAAATCTGCGATGTATTGGTGTTCGTCTGCCGGTTGATCTGGGTTTGCTTGGCCGATTTATCAGCATCAACCAAAGCTTTGACGATAGCCGTGGTGTCAAGGCCGGAGCCTAACCCCAGACCCGGTAGAATTGGACTTGCCATGTGGGACTCCCTTCAGTGTGTCGCCGGCCTTTTGACCATTACAACGCCCAAAAGAACATAGCAACAAAATTCGTGCCAGCTGTCAGACTTTAGCGCTGAACAACAGGCTGCTTGCATCATTCAAACTATTGGCCAGTTTGAGCACTTCTTCGTTGGGGATCTGGCGAACCACTTCACCCGACTCACTGGCGATCACTTTAACGATAACCTTGCCTGAAGGTTCATCGATCGAGAACTCCAGATTGCGCTTGATCGATTGAACGAACTTTTCGATTTCCTGAACGGCCATCTTCAGTTTGTCCTGCTCGCTTTGCGCGTCTTTTGATTCATCCTTGACCGTTGCCACGGTGGCAGCATCGGCTCGAGGCTTTTCCACCGATTGTTCAGCAACAGTCGTCGCCGGCTTCGCGGCAGGATAAGACAAGTTCAGCTTCACGCTCATATCCATGTCCATCACCTCTTAAATTGAAAAAGCGAGAGAGCGCGCGTGCGCACTCCCCCGCCAAAACTTACCCAGCTATTACTGAAGCAGTTTCAGTACAGCGGATGGCAGTTGGTTGGCCTGGGCCAGAACCGAAGTGGAAGCTTGTTGCAGGGTGTTTTGCTTGGTCAGCTGTGCAGTTTCAGCAGCGAAGTCGGTATCTTGTACGCGGCTCAGTGCAGCACTGGCGTTTTCGTTGATGTTCTGCAGGTTGGAGATCGTGGTGGAGAAACGGTTCTGAGCAGCACCGAGGTCAGCACGAGTGGAGTTGATTTTGTCCAGGGCAATGTTGATGGCCGAGATCGCGGACAATACAGAGTTGTGGTTACCCGAGTTGGAAGTACCGGAGATGGTAGTACCGGTCATGCCCAGGGCGCTGGCGTCGAAGCTGGTCGACAGGGTCAGAGTGATCTGGTTGTCGGAAGTAGTGTTCGAACCTACCTGGAATTCCATCGCGCCAGCAGTACCGTCGATCAGCGCTTTGCCGTTCAGGTTGGTGGACTGAGCAATACGGGTCAGTTCTGCAACCGACTGTTGGTATTCTTTGTCCAGAGCGGTACGGTCAGCAGTGCCGTTGGAGTCGTTTCGCGATTGCAGTGCAATTTCACGCATACGTTGCAGAATGTTGGTCGACTCTTGCAGAGCGCCTTCAGCGGTCTGAGCGATCGAAACACCGTCGTTGGCGTTTTTGATAGCCATGGTCTGACCACGGATCTGCGAGGTCATACGGTTAGCGATTTGCAGGCCGGCGGCGTCGTCTTTGGCGCTGTTGATTTTCAGGCCGGAAGACAGGCGAGTCATCGAAGTCGAAAGCGCGTCGGAAGCACGGTTCAGGTTCTTCTGAACGTTCAGCGACGTAGTGTTGGTGTTTACTGTCAAAGCCATGACGAATTCCTCGTTGGTTGGGTACTGCGGCTTCCGGCCCTGGCAACCGCCGGGTATGGCCTAGAGAACCTTCGTAATAGTTATCGTCGCGAATGCAGGTTGCTTTAGGCCATTTTGAAAAAAATTTGCCATCACACTGCCACCCCCCATAAAACAAGGGCTTGGCGGCAAGCCAATCCAAAAAAGTGACGTCAGGGAAATGCCGGTAACGGGACAGCGAGGACTCGCCTGTACCGGCACATTGTCAAAAGCCTTGACCGGCCGCGGCCGCTTCCAGCATTTGGGGCAACTCATAATCAAGATAATCGGCCAGCGCCAACCAATCCTGCGCCTCCTGACAGGCCTGCATGTGGGTGAGCAACGCCGTCCAGCGGGATTGGACCTCGACAGTCTCGTGCCCCATTGCGGATTGCACATCACTGCATATCTGGACCATGTGCAGCGCCGCTTCGACATCTCGCCCCAGACGGAACAAAACAGAACACTGACGCGCCTCGGCAATCAGGGAGGATTCAGTCATCGCGTGAGCTCCGGGTGAAACGTCGTGCCGACGATCATCGCCCCTGCCCGACTGCTGTTATAGAAAGCCATCTGAGGATGCCCGGCGATGTACCGTTCCAGCTCGCACAAGTAACTGCGGAAATTGAGCTGCGTCTTGACTCGCTGACCGTGGCCATCGAGCACCCAGTGCCGGGCAGCGCCCACCTGCGGCCCAAGATCACCGTCATTCCAGCCGGCGTGGGTCTTGTTGTTCGGAAAAGCAAAATCGGCGCCGAACAGCGTGATCTGGCTGGCCCCCATGTGTACCGCCAGGTCCACCGCCGGGTGAATCACACTGCCACCGACAAACAGTTGGGCCTTGGGCAACTGCTCGCGCATGTCCCTATAGACAGGGCTGGCGGAATAGGCCACGTAACGCTTGCCCTGCCAGCCCCCCAAGACCTCCGGATCAACCATGGGCATGTAGACCAGCGTGATTTCGCGCGTGGCATCGGGCGGCAAATGTCGCGTCGAGATGCGCTGATCAATCGTGACCACCACATCCGGCTTGATCCCATGCTCGATAAGCGGTCGGTAGGCGGTATCGACGCAAATGAACAACGGCCGCTGCGCCTGTTCGCGTACCGCGCGCAGCGTGTCGAAGTGCTGTTCCAGGCTGGGTCCGGTGGCAATGACAAATACTTCCCTGCCGGAACAGGTGGCAAACAGCTCGGCAGCATCGGCATCGGCGCGAACACGCTCGACACTCGCCTGCAAACGCTCGGCAATCTCCGGATTGTCGGCATTGAACTCGCGATTGTTGAAGGTCAAATGGGTTTCGCTGATCAGCCGGTCGCGGATCTTGGCGTTGTAGTCGTCCGCCAGCACCAGCTCCGAAGGCAGCGCGAAGTACGGCAACTGGATTTCCGCCAGATCGCCGGCGTACAGCAGCACCACTCGTGAATCGGCGAGCCACGACTGTTGATCGAGCAGTTGCAGCACCAGGGAAAACACCGCGCCGTTCAGAATGTGCACGTACAACCGTTCAAGCCCGGTTCGCTCCAGCAATTGCAGCTGCAAATCCCCCAGCCCGGTGCCATAGACATGCACCACCGGACTGTCGACAGACAGGCTGCCGGCCTGAAGCAACGCTTCGCGAGTGCGGTCATGGCGACTGGTCAACTGAATGCCATTGATGCTCAATGTCGAGCCCTGGCCATCCACCAGATCAGCGCGCAACTCGGCGCTGTTCTCCACCGACAGTCGATGCCAGACCTTGGGCCAACGCCGCTGAATCAACTCGCCGTTGCGCTCAAACAACTCGCTCATGGAGCCTCGCTTTTCATTCGGGCAAAAAAAAAATAGCGCTCAAGGTTACACCTTGAACGCTATTTTTATGCCTGGCTTTTGAAGGATCAAGGGCGATAGATAATCGCCGAGCCCCATGACAAACCAACGCCGAAACCGCTCAACGCCACACGTTTCCAGGTGGAGTCCAGTACGTGTTTCTCCAGCAGCAACGGGATACTCGACGAAACGGTGTTGCCGGTCTCGACCATGTCCTTGATGAACTTCTCCGGCTCGCCTTCGAAGCGTCGCGCTACGGCGTCGACAATCGCGGCACTGCCCTGGTGAATGCAGAACGCATCGATATCGTCAGCGGTGAGCTGCGAATCGGTCAGCAGTTCGTGCAAGTGCGCCGGGACTTTCAGCAGCGCGAAGTTGAACACCTGACGGCCGTTCATGAAGAACACCCCGTCGGTCACCTTCAGGTGCGGCGCACCGGAACCATCGGTGCCGAACTTGGCCTTGCCCAGTTGCCATGGCGCGTTTTCGCCCATCCAGGTCGCAGTGGCGGCATCGCCAAACAGCATGGTGGTGTTGCGGTCTTCCGGGTCGACGATCTTCGAGTACGGATCTGCGGTGATCAGCAGGCCATTCTTCAAGCCTGCGGCTTCCATGAAGCCCTTGATGGCGTAGATGCCGTAGACGTAGCCCGAGCAGCCCAGGGAAATATCGAACGCGGCGACGGTGGTCGGCAGGCCCAGTTTGTCCTGAACGATGGCGGCGGTGTGCGGCAGGCCTTCTTCGTCGCCGTTCTGCGTGACGACGATCAGTACGTCGATGTCTTCACGTTTCAAGTCCGGATTGTTGGCGAACAGCGCATTGGCTGCTTCGACACACAGGTCCGAGGTTTCCTGACCAGCGTCTTTGCGCGGCAGGAAGGCCGAACCGATCTTGCCCAGGATGAATTCTTCATCCTTTTCGAATTTTGCACCTTGTGCGTAATTGTCCACGCCGGCTACAGGAACGTAGCTCGCAATGCTTTTTATGCCAATCATTACGGCTTCCCAATAATAAACAGCCCAATACCACCGCTCGTAATGATTCGAGGGGCGCCGACAAACGGAGAAAAACGCCGCCTCATTGAGGCGACAGCGGGAAGAATAAAAGGCTATCACTGGGCCAAAAACAGGCCAGGCGCCACCTTCCCGATTAATACAATACAGTGAAGATGCGCGTTATGACTCGCAGGTCACGCTATTTTGCCGAATCAGCACCATAAGGGGTTATTCGACCAACGACCAGTCCAGGGGCGTTCCGCGCGGGATGGCCTGACGGGCACGGCGGCCCAGAAGAGTTTCTGCGTGTTTTGGAGCCAACCCCAGCCCCGGACGAATGGCTCGCAGATTAGCGACAGTAAAGGGCTCGCCGGCAACCATGTCCTGAGTCACGTAGAGCGAGCGGCGGTACATCAGAGACTTGCGCTCGGCGTCCGTCACACCGTAATGCACATGCCCCATGGCCTGCCACGCGCGCTCGGTTTCTATCACCAGGCTGGCGAGCTCCGCCGGCTCCAGCGAAAAACTGGCGTCCACGCCACCGGCGCTACGGTCGAGGGTGAAGTGCTTTTCCACCACCGTCGCCCCGAGAGCCACCGCGGCCACAGACACACCGACGCCCATCGAGTGGTCAGACAGCCCGACTTCACAGCCAAACAATTCGCGCAAATGAGGAATCGTCCGCACGTTGCTGTTGGCGGGCGTCGCCGGGTAGGTGCTGGTGCACTTGAGCAACACCAGATCCTTGCAACCGGCTTCGCGGGCGGCACGTACGGTTTCGTCGAGTTCAGCGATGCTGGCCATGCCGGTGGAAATAATCAATGGCTTGCCGGTCGCAGCGACCCGACGAATCAACGGCAGGTCCGTATTCTCGAAACTGGCGATCTTGTAGGCCGGCACGTCGAGACTTTCGAGGAAGTCCACTGCGGTGTCATCAAACGGCGTGGAGAACGCGAGCATCCCCAGCGCCTTGGCGCGGGCGAAAATCGGCGCGTGCCATTCCCACGGCGTATGCGCTTTTTCGTAGAGCGCGTACAGGGAAGATCCGACCCAAAGACTGTTCGGGTCCTTGATGAAGAACTCGCCCTCGGACAGGTCCAGGGTCATGGTGTCGGCTGTGTAGGTTTGCAGCTTCAAGGCGTGCGCACCCGCCTTGGCTGCGGCATCGACGATTTGCAGGGCCATGTCCAGTGACTGGTTATGGTTGCCACTCATCTCGGCGATGATGAACGGCGGCGCATCGGCCCCGATCAAGCGGTCGCCAATTTTGAAGCTAGTCATTGCAGTGGTCCTTTAATACGCGCGTGAACGCGCAAGCATTCTGAGTGAAACCGGCTTCGCGAAAAACCTTCAGCGACGGCTGGTTATCTGGCACGACTTGAGCGGTGATAGTCCGCAGTTGCGGCCAATGGGTGGTCACGAAGGCCTCGCCCCGAGCCAGCAGCGCCCTGCCCCAGCCCAGGCCGATGCGATCTTCAAACAGATAAATCGAGACTTCAGCTTCAAATTCGCACAAGTCATAACGCAACACGCCCACCGGGCCGTCATCCGCCTCGGCGATCAACAGCAGACGCTGTGCATTGTTCAAACTGGCGGCCAGCCAGTTTTGATGCGACGACCATTCGATCACCCCGGTCTCCCGCGACCAGCGCCGTACCGCTTCGGCATTACGCCCGTCGAACAGAAGCTGTGCATCGTCGGTGGTCGCGGGGCGGATCAGCAACACCGCGCCGGCCAGGGCGGCCGCCACCCGCTGTGCGCCCCGACCATCCACCAACTGGCGCGAATGCTCGGCCAGACTCTGGCGTATCCCAGGATTGCCCGCGACAAAACCGATGGCCTGACGCAATTGTTCGACGCTCACCTGCTCACGGGCGCCCAGGTACACATGGGCGCCCGAGGCCGCCATGACCTCGCCGTTGGCCTGCTGATTATTCGAGACCGCAATGCAAATCGTCGGCAACCCCAGGGCCGCCCGCTCCCAACTGGTTCCCCCACCGGCGCCGACGAACAGGTCGGCCTCGATCATCAGGCGGTAGAAGTCGCTGACAAAACTGTGCAAGCGCCAGTTGGGATGACTCGCCGCCATGGCCATCATCTTGTCCCATGCCGGGTTATCGGCACCGGCCACGAAATCAACTTCCAGCGCATGGAAATCGGCCATCGCCAACATCGCGTGATAAGTCTGCATCGCCGCATCGAAACCGCCGAAATTGACCAGCACCCGTTTTACCTGGGGCTTGATCGCAATTGCCGGGCAGCAGAACTCATCGCGCAGCATCGCGAATCGCGGGCCGAACAACGTCTGGCAACCAGGCTCAAGCAGCGAACCATAAGCCTCTGGTGTACCCGACAGGTTCTGGTTGAGCAGCAGGTCGACCGCGTACTGGCGAGTGGCGAGGTCGTCCACCACCGCGATCCGTGGCGCCCAGCGCCGGGCCGCCGTCTGCCAGTAATGGTCGAGCCCATAGTGGTCGACGATGATCCAGTCGAATGCAGGATGGCTTTCCAACGCGTGCGCCAGCGCGTCGATGTCCGCCTGCCACGGCAGCATGGATTCGATGGCTTGTTGCGGGTCCTCGTCGGGATAACGATCGGGCAGCGCGAAGGTTTCGAAGCCTTCGTCTGCCAGCATGTCCAGCCGATGCCCCGGCAGTTGGCGGCATGCAAAAGCAACATGCGAGCCCTGCTTGCGCAAAACCCTGGCCAACGGCAACAAACGGGCGATGTGCCCGCTGCCAATGGTGCGCGACGCGTCGGAGCGAATCAGCACTCTCATTGCAACTCACCACCGGCCTTCAGCGCAGCGTACAAGTATTCGGCGCGCGTCCAGTCTTCGAGGGTGTCGATGTCCTGCACCAGATGCCGCGGCAGGATCACCGGCAGGCTCACCGGGGAAAACAACACGTCGCCGCGCAACCAGGCCTCGCTGCGTCCCCAGTAGAACTGGCCGGCGTCCTGAAAGGCTGCGGCCAGATCCTGCGACCGCGTATTGCGGAATTCCGGGTACAACGATGTCAGCGCGCCCTGCTCGTCGAGGGTCAAGGCGCGCTGCACGGGAAAGCCGAAATCGGTCACGGAAAACGCGAAGGATTTTTCCGGATGCTGCTCCAGCAGTTCAAGTCCCTGGCGCAGAAACCTTTCCTGCAACAGCGGTGCGGTTGCGTAGATGCAGCAGGCATAGTCGAACGCTGGTAATTGATTCAAGGCATGAACGATCACCGCGGCGGTGCCGGTGAAATCGTCGGCCAACGACGCCGGGCGCAAGAACGGCACCTGAGCCCCATGAGCCCGCGCGACCTCGGCGATTTCTTCATCGTCGGTGCTGACGATCACCTGGTCGAACAGTTGCGACTCCAGCGCCGTGCGAATCGAACGAACGATCATCGGTACGCCGTCGAACGGCTTGAGGTTCTTGCGCGGGATTCGCTTGCTGCCGCCGCGGGCCGGAATGATCGCAACGCTGCTCACAACACTACTCCTCAAGAACCAGGCGCCGCAGTTGCGCCACCACATAGTCCTGCTGCTCATCGCTCAGCAAAGGAAACATCGGCAGGCTGATGGCTTCGGCGTAATAACGTTCGGCCTGCGGGAAGTCGCCTTCGGCAAACCCCAGGTCGCGATAATACGGCTGCAAATGCACCGGTATGTAGTGCAGGTTCACACCGACCCCGGCCGCTCGCAAGCCTTCGAACACCTGGCGATGACTGAGGTTGATCCGGTCGGTGTGCAGCCGCACCACGTACAGATGCCACGCCGATTCGGCCTCCGGCTGCGCGCCGGGCAAGGTCAGCGGCAAGTACGCCAGCGACTGCTCATAACGCGCCGCCAGTTCACGGCGGCGCGCGATGAAGCCATCGAGCTTGTCCAGCTGCGACAGACCGAGTGCCGCCTGCAGATCGGTGATCCGGTAATTGAAGCCCAGCTCCACCTGCTGGTAGTACCAGGGGCCGTGACTGGCTTCGGTCATCTGTTGCGGATCGCGGGTCATGCCGTGGCTGCGCAGACGCTGCAAGCGCTCGGCCAGTTCAGGGCGGTTGGTCAACACCATGCCCCCTTCGGCGCTGGTGATGATTTTCACCGGGTGAAAACTGAACACCGTCATCGCCGCAAATTCGCCGCAGCCCACCGGACGTCCGGCATAGGAAGCACCGACCGCGTGGGACGCGTCCTCAATCACCGTAAAACCGTAACGTTCGGCCAGCCCGGCGATCATGCGCATGTCGCAGCTCTGCCCGGAAAACGCTACGGCCACCAGCACCTTCGGCAGCGTGCCAGCGCGCTCGGCGGCCTCAAGCTTCGATGCCAGTGCGTAAGCGTCGAGATTCCACGTCAGTGGATCGATGTCGACAAAATCCACCTCGGCGCCGCAATAGCGACCACAGTTGGCCGAAGCCAGAAACGTATTCGGCGTAGTCCATAGCCGATCGCCCGGGCCGAGTCCGGCCGCGAGGCAGGCAATGTGCAACGCCGCCGTGGCATTGCACACCGCCACGGCGAAATCAGCCTGGCAACGTTGCGCCAATGCCTGTTCGAAGCGTTCGATGGTCGGCCCTTGAGTGAGCCAGTCCGACTGCAGCACGGCGACCACCGCATCGATATCTGCCTGATCGAGGCTCTGCCGACCGTAGGGAATCATGCCGGCAGTTTCGCGTGCAGATCAGCAATCTGGCCAACCGACAGGTAGTGCGGATTGGTGTCGGAGCGGTACTCGAAGTCTTCACTGACAGGCCTGCCCTGCTCGCCCAGTTTGTCGACAGCAAAATCCACATCGACGCTGGTGAACCGAATCGAAGGTTGAATGGTGTAGTGATCGGCAAACTCCAGGGTCATCCGCGCGTCGTCCAGCGGCACCATCAACTCATGGAGTTTTTCTCCCGGACGAATGCCGACGTTCTTGTGCGGCAAATGTTCAGCCATGCCCAGTGCCAGATCGACGATACGAATCGACGGGATCTTCGGCACAAACACTTCACCACCGTGCATGCGGGCGAAGCTGTCGAGCACAAACTGCACACCGTGATCGAGGGTGATCCAGAAACGCGTCATGCGTTCATCGGTGATCGGCAGCTCCGTGGCGCCCTCGGCGATCAGCTTGCTGAAAAACGGCACCACCGAGCCACGCGAACCGGCAACGTTGCCGTAACGGACCACCGAAAAACGGGTGTTCTGGTCGCCGGCGATATTGTTCGCGGCGACGAACAACTTGTCCGACAGCAGCTTGGTCGCGCCGTACAGGTTGATCGGGCTGGCAGCCTTGTCGGTGGACAGCGCGACGACTTTTTTCACACCGTTGTCGATAGCCGCGGCAATGATATTTTCCGCGCCGTTGACGTTGGTGCGGATGCATTCGGTCGGGTTGTACTCCGCCGCCGGCACTTGTTTCAGTGCCGCGGCATGCACCACGTAATCGATGCCGCGCATGGCCTGGCGCAGACGATCAGCATCGCGCACATCACCGAGGAAGTAACGCATGCACGGCGCGTTGAACGTCTGCTGCATCTCGTACTGTTTGAGCTCATCGCGCGAGAACACCACCACCCGCTTCGGCTGATATTGCTCCAGCAGCCGGCGGATGAAATTGCGCCCGAACGAGCCGGTGCCGCCAGAGATGAAAATCGATTTACCGTTGAACATGCCTTGAGTCCTTGTACCTGTCAGTCAGGCTTATGCGAGCAACTGCGCCCAGTTCACCGGGGCCGGTTCACTCAGGGCAAAGCCCGTGCCGGTCAAGGCCAGGTTGTTGTTGTAAGCCTCGTCGTGCGCGAAACGCGCCTGCCACTTGTCGCGCAGGGCCGCCACTGCCTGGGGAGCGTCCGGCAAGGTGCCCGGGTGGGTAACTTGCACTTGCGGCGTCCACACCGTGAGCAACCCGGCGTCGGCGACTTTCAGGCACAGATCGACATCGGCGTACACGTCATCGAAATGCTCCCGATCCAGACCACCGAGCGCGTCGAATACTTCCTTGCGAATCATCAGGCATGCACCGCTGACAGCCGCGTAATTCTGCTCGACGAGCAGTCTGCGCATGTAGCCCGACGCGTCCTTCTTCTCACCGATGAAGGGCGAAACAATCCCGCCGTTGAGCCCCAGAATCAACCCGGCACCGGTCACGCTGCCTTCGCGGTCCACCAGCTTGGCACCGACCACGCCGACTTCGGGACGCTGGGCCTGATTGAGTAGCGCCTCGATCCAGTTGGCGTTGACCACTTCGGCGTCCGCCGCCAGCAGCACCAGGTATTCGCCTTGAGCCTCGCCGGCTGCGAGGTTGATCAGGGCCGACGTGCTGAGACGCTGTTCTGCCTTGACCAGACGAATCCGGCCCCGTCCGTTTCGTTCCAGGCTGTCCAGCCAGGTGTGAAGTTCGGCGGACTGGCTGTGGTTATCGGCAATGATAACTTCGTTGTTTTGATAGCGCGTGCGCTGCAAGACACTGACCAGGCAGCGCTGCAAGTGCTCCAGGTTGTCCTGGCTGTGGATGATGACCGATACCTTCGGACGCCCCGCATGGCGGTATTCGATACGCAAACCAGCCGATGCTTCGGCACTGACCTGGGCTTGATAACCGCGGGTCACCAGATGACGGACCAGCGTCTGACGCTCGTGTTCGTTGGCTGTCGGCTCAGGAGCGGCGGTGATCAGCAACGGCTCGGCCAAATGGGCAAGGCCGGCCAGGCCACCGGTTTCGATCAGGCGCAGCAGCAGGTCGAACTCGAGCGCCGAGGCGAACTCGCGGGCAAAACCACCGACTTCCACCAGCGCTTCGCGGCGAATCAGCCAGTGCCGCGCGATGAGTGACGGCAGGCTCTGCAACAGGTCGAGGTTGAAGGCTGGCCGGAACACATCGACCAGCGTGCCATTCTCCTGGCGATGAATTTCGTCCATCGCCACCGCACGGCAACCCTCGGCGTCTTGCAACTCGAGGCTGGCACGCAGGAAGCCGGCAGTGGTGAACTCGTCACCCGCCTCGGCCAGCAGCAACCAGTCCGAAGTCGACTGACGAGCGATCTGGTTCAGCTTGTCGACGTAATTGGCCGCCGTGACCTTGACGAAATGCAGGGTGTTTTGTGCCGTGGTGACTGCCGGCAAGTCGCCCGTGGTGAAGATCACCACCTTGAACGCCCGGAACGCACTTTCCATGAGGCTGTCCAGAGTGACCTGAAGCTTGTCCATGTCTGCGTCCAGATCGAGCAGCAGAATGCCGAACTGAGGGCCCCCTTCGTTGGCCGCCAGGTGCTGGTTGATTTTGCGCACCGCGGTGTCGTTCGGTTGCCGGGCCTGCAGCCAGTTTTGCAAACGTCCCGACGGCATTGTGTCGAGCAACTGACGGCTGTCGAAGGTTGGCACGCTGTCCAGACGCTCAACCCAGTCGGTCAGTATCCGGGCATCAGCGGCTTCATCCATATCCAACAGCTGCTGCGCCAGTTTCTGCATCACCCGACGGTTGAACGCTCCCAGGCCAACGGCTTCAATCAGACGGGTCTGGATGGTCGCCGGAGTGTCATTGGAATAGGTGCGCTGCAACGCTTCCTGCTTGAGCAACACGCCTTCCATTTCTTCGAGTTGCAGGCGTCCCGCCGGCATCGAATGAAGCAGGAATTCGCACTGCGTCAGTTGGTCGAAGAAGGCACTGTTATAAAACGGCATTTCAACGTATTGCTGAGGGCCGAAGACCCGCTTCGGCCCTATCGTCGGATCCGTCCAGTAAGACTCGAAAATCGGCTCGATGGTCAGCGCGTTGCGTTTCGTCAGGCTCTCGGCGAGGGCGGCAAAACTTTGCAGCGCGACCTGCGCGGTCTGGTGTTCATCCAGACCTTTGATGCCGGTCGGCAGCGATGCCAGGAAGCCGGCAAAACGCTCACGGTCGGCGACAGACCGGGCGTCCTTGAGGGCCAGGGTCGTCATGATCTCGGTGTTGTGATCCGAGCGGCCATAGTTGACCTCACGCACCACGTAAGGAATTGGAAGAATCCGTGCCTTGGCCCGGGCGAGCATGTAGTAGACATGCCCGATCTCCTGCCACTGGAAGATCGTTCCTTCAGGCATCGCGGCATACCAGTCACGCAGCAGCGAAGTCCGATGGACCGCATAGAACGGCGGAATGTACTGGCTCACGTAATCGAGTACACGATCCTGACCGAGCTCGGCGTTGTAGTCCTCGTTTACTTTCTTGTCACGAAGGTAGTACTGCACATAGTTGGAGTGGGTCAGGTACATCAGGCAATAGCCATGGCACAGACCGTAGTCGGGGTTGGCTTCGAGGAAGTTCACCGACTCGGTGAGGCCACCGTGCATCAGGAAATCATCGTCGGAGGCGAAGACCATGTAAGGCGTGGTGACCTGCTCGACGCCGTACACCAGTTTGGCCTGGATTCCCCAGTAGCCGAATTGCGGCAAATGCCGATAGTCGATGGTGTCCGCAACCGTCGCCGCGCCCTCCAGTGCGATGGCCGACGAATCGAGAACCAGGATCTTGCAAGGCAACGTGCTGTAGTACTGCAATGCCCTGCGCAGGAACGTCGGGCGATTGTGTGTAATCAGCACCAGAGTGAACAGTTCACTCAAGGGCCGCATGTTTTCAGAACCGTAAATGCCTTGCATATCCTTCCCCACCACAGACCGATTGCCTGATTAACGCTTGAATAGAGGTGTCGCTTAACGTACTCGGCGCAGGTAGCCATCCGGCGCGACAGTGATCAGCAGCTTGCTGTGAATGGCCTGGTCGATCTCGAAATCACGGTTCTCTTCCAGGTAGGCCCAGACCGCGGTTTTCGGGTTGTCACCCTTGCCCCATGGACGGTCCGGGAACGCATCTTCCGGCATGTCTTCGACCACGGTGTCCATGACCACGCAATAGCTGCCCACCGAGACCATCGGTGCATACAGGCGCAGCTCTTCGAGCACGTGTTCGTGGGTGTGATTGGAGTCCAGAACCACCAGCACTTTCTTGCCCTGGATGCGCTCGCGCACCTGGTCGACGATGGCGGTGTCGATGCTCGAACCCTGGATCATCTGGATGCGTTTGCTCATCGGGTGAGCTTCGATCGCTTCGCGGTTGTGCTGGCGGATATCGATATCGACACCCAGCACTTCGCCATGGCCCATCAGTTCCAGGATCGAGGCGTAAAACACCAGCGAACCGCCGTGGGCGATGCCGGTTTCAACGATCACATCCGGACGCAGGTTCCAGATGATTTCCTGCATGGCGACCATGTCCTGCGGGAACTGAATGATCGGCCGGCCCATCCAGCTGAAGTTGTAGGTGTACTTGTGTTTGGCCGTGGTGCCGACCCAGCCCAGCGACTCGGCTTGCAGTGCCTTGTCCTTCTTCAGGCCTTCGATGTTGTCTTTTACTTCTTCGCGAAACTGCTCATGGGGATTCATTGAAACGCTCCAAAAAAAATAGGCAAACGGGTTAGTTGAAGACCTTACCGTCGGGGTAAGGCACCACGTTGGTCTTGATGATCCTGGCGGGATTGCCCGCCACGACTGAATAATCCGGGACATCTTTGGTGACGACGGCGCCGGCGCCGATGGTCACCCAGCGTCCGATACGCAAGCGCGGAAGAATGGTGGCGTTGGTGCCGATGAACGTGCCGTCGCCGATCTCCACGCAACCGGCGATGCACACGCCGGGCGCCATGAACACCGAGTGGCCGATTTGCCCTTCATGCCCCACCACGCTGCCGGCGCTGATGCTGGTGTTGTCGCCCAGCGTCACCTCGGCCTGCATGATTACGCCTTCCTGCAGATAACTGCCCTGCCCCATGCGAATCATGGTCAGGTCAATGCCGGGGTGGATGAACTGGCCCAGCGTTGCACCGGCCTCGACCAGTTGGCGAGTGGTCTCGTAGCGCAGTTGGGTGCTGCCGGTGATCAGGTTGACGAAACGTACGTCCGGCCCCTTGAGCTCACTGACCAACGCCGAACCGCCAATGACCGGCACACCAAAAAACGGTGTCCCGTGTTTGTTCGGGTCATTGTCCAGAAACGCAAACTCGACGTTCGGTGTGCTGCGCTTCACCGCGTGCAGCATGCGCACCGCTTCCGGGTTGGCCGCGCCCAGCAAGTACATCTTCACAGTGATTGCCTTTTTGCCAGCAGTGTACGCACCACATCCACCACCCGTGCCTGATCGGCGTCAGTCATGTCGTGATAACTCGGCAGGTTGAACGCACGCTCCGGCAAGGCAAACGAAACCGGTGTATCGACCACGTGTTCTCTGAACATGGGCAACGACGACAGTGGCCAGAAGAACACCCGGGCGTCGATATCGGCGGCCTGGAACGCGGCGATCATCTCGTCGCGATGGATCCCGGTCCCGGCATCGAATACCACCGTGGGCATCCAGTAACCGTTGCGCGCATGGGTAGGTTCGGGGTTCAGCGAAACCCCCGGCAGCGATGACAGCGCGCGGGCGTAATTGGCGAATATCGTCCGTTTGCGTTCGATCAGCTCTTCGATCCGCTCGACCTGGGCGCAGCCGACGGCCGCCTGCAAGTTGCTCATCTTGTATTTGAAGCCAATGAACTCTGGCCAGAATTGTTTGGTGCTGCCCGCGACACGACCATGGTTGGACAACGTCAGGACGCGCTCATACAAGGCTTTATCCGAGGTGACGAAAATACCGCCCTCGCCGGTGGTCATGGTTTTGGTGCCATGGAATGAAAACGCACCGAACGCCCCCATCGAGCCGGCAGCCTTGCCGCGCCACTGCGAGCCGATGGCTTCGGCGGCGTCTTCGATGACCGGGATACCGTGTTCGCGACCGATCGCCAGCAATGCGTCCATGTCACACAGGTTGCCGTAAAGATGGACCGCGAGAATGGCTTTGGTCTTCGGGGTAATTGCCTGCCTGACGAGCTCCGGATCCAGGCACCAGCTATCCGGCAGAACATCGACAAACACCGGCGTAGCGCCCAGATAGGTGATCGGTGCTGCCGAAGCGATCCAGTTGGTGTTGCCCAGGATCACTTCATCACCCGCGCCGATGTCCAGTGCAGCCATCCCCATGTGCAGCGCGCCGGTGCAGCTCGACGTCGCGATGGCATAGGTCGCACCAAGGTGCTCGGCAAACCCGTGCTCGAAACGCGTCAGGTATTCGTAGCAACGCGCGCCCCAACCGTTCTGCACGGCATCCAGGGCATACCGGGCTTCCAGTTCGCCGACACTCGGTTTGGTGTAGTGAATTCTGCTCATTGAATACTCAACTCCGGAACGGCAACGACAAACTGTGCGCCCCACTCTTTGACCGAGGCGAATTGCTGGGTGATTTCAGGCAACAGGTTCCATGGCAGAACCAGGATGTAGTCGGGTTGTTCGAGGGCGATACGCTCGGGCGACACCACCGGAATCCGGCTGCCAGGCAAGAACTTGCCCTGTTTGTGCGGATTGGCGTCGGCGACCCAGGCCAACAGATCAGGCTTGACCCCGGCGTAGTTAAGCAACGTGTTGCCCTTGGCAGCAGCACCGTAACCGACCACTCGTTTGCCATCGGCTTTCGCCTGCAACAAGAAGCGCAGCAATTGGTGCTTGATGCCCTCGGCGGCTGGTGCGAGGGTCGCGTAGTACTCGGGGGTTTTCACCCCGGCGGCGATTTCGGCTTGCAGTTGCTGAGCAACCGCAGGCTGCACGTCACGACGAACGCCATCGGCACGCTGGACGAAAACCCGCAGCGAACCGCCGTGGGTCGACAGCTGACTGACGTCGAACACTTCCAGGCCGTTGCGTTCGCACAATGTCTGCACGGCCGTCAGGGACAGGTAGGAATAGTGCTCGTGATACAGCGTGTCGAACTGTTGCCCGGCCATCAGCGTCAGCAGTTGCGGAAACTCGAATGTCGCCACGCCGGTCGGCTTGAGCAAGGTCGCAAAGCCGCCGAGGAAGTCATTGATGTCCGGTACGTGGGCCAACACGTTGTTGGCAGCCATCAGGTCCGCGGACCAGCCTTCGCTGACCAATTGCGCAGCGGTGTGACGGCCGAAGAACAACTCGCGGATCTCCAGGCCTTTTTCCCGCGCCGCTTGCGCGGTGCTGCGGGTTGGCTCGACGCCCAGGCAAGGAATGCCGCGACCGGCGACGTACTGCAACAGGTAACCGTCGTTGGCAGCGATTTCCACCACACGACTGTCGGCGGTCAGGCCGAAGCGCTCGACCATCTCGGCGACGTAGCGATCGGCATGCGCCAGCCAGGTGCTGGAGAACGAACTGAAATACGCATACTCAGCGTCGAACAGGCTGTCGGCGCTGGTGTAATCCTCGGTTTGCACCAACCAGCACTGCTGACATACCGCAACCTTGAGTGGCACCCACTGTTCAGCCTGTTCCAGCTGATCGGCACGAACGTAGGCGTTCGACGGTGGCGAGGTGCCGAGGTCAATCAGCGGCAAGGCCAAAGGAGTACCGCAACCACGGCAGTTCATAGACGCACTCCAGCGAAACGTTCATCGAGCAAGGGATGGCTGGCGTCCCTGGCTGACAGATTATTGACAGGCAACGGCCAGGCAATCGCCAGCCGTGGATCGTTCACCGACAAGCCGCCTTCATGCTCCGGCGCGTAGTCGGCGCTGTGCAGGTAAAGCAATTCGGCGTCGTCGGTCAGGGTCTGGAAGCCATGGGCAAACCCGGCAGGAATGAGCAGGCTGCGACCGTCACCGGCCCGCAGGTGTTCGGCGTGCCAGTGCAGGAACGTTGCGGAGTCGGGCCGCAAGTCCACCGCCACATCCCAGACTTCACCGCGCAGGCAGGTGATCAACTTGGCTTCCGGCGCGTTGGCATTCTGGTAATGCAGGCCACGCACACTCGCGCGTGCGCGGGTGCAGGAATGGTTGATCTGGCGAATGGAAAACGCTTGGCCGAAGGCGCTCAGGCTGCCCTCGCAGAACAACCGGGCGAAGTGCCCGCGATCATCTTCGAAGCGTTTGTGCTGCACGCTGAACAAACCCGTCAGCGGCAGCGCCTTCAACGAAAACTCACTCACAGCGCGCCTCGGTACAGGTTCAACTGACCCAACGTGATGCCACGCATGTCGTCGCCGTTTTGCCAGGCCAGATGCCAGTCGAGGGTCTGGGTCAGGCATTGTTGCAACGACCAGCGCGGCTGCCAGGCCAACAGTTGGCGGGCGCGGCTGCTGTCCAGGCGCAACAGGCCTGCTTCATGCAGTTCACTCGGTTCGATGCGCAATCCGCGCGCTTGTGGCCAACGGTTGGCGAGCAGCTCGACCACTTCGCCGACGCTGCACATGTCCGCTTCGCTCGGGCCGAAGTTCCACGCACCGGCGAACTCGGGGCCTCGCTCGTAAAGAGCGGCAGCCAGTTGCAGGTAACCGGCCAGCGGCTCCAGCGCGTGTTGCCACGGGCGGACGGCTTGCGGGTAGCGCAGGGTCACCGGCTCGTCGGCGGACCAGGCTTTCAGGACATCGGGAATCAAACGCTCAGGGGCAAAATCACCGCCACCCAACACGTTGCCGGCTCGGGCCGTGGCCAGGGCCAGACCGTGTTCGGCATACTTCTCGGCCGGGAAAAACGACGCCGCATACGACTGCGCCAGCAACTCGCAGCAGGCTTTGCTGCTGCTGTAAGGGTCGTGGCCGCCGAGGGCTTCGTTTTCACGGTATGGCCACAACCATTCCTGATTGGCGTAGACCTTGTCGGTGGTCACCAGCACGCAGGCGCGCACGCCGCCGACCTGACGGATCGCTTCAAGCAGGTTCAGGGTGCCCATGACGTTGCTGGAGTAAGTCCCCAACGGATCGCGATAACCCTCGCGCACCAGCGGCTGGGCCGCCAGGTGCAGGACGATTTCCGGCTGGGTGTCGGCGATCAGTTCAAGCAGGGCCCCCAGGTCACGCAGGTCGCCGCGCTGATCGTTGATGCCTTCGTGGACACGTGCCAGTTCGAACAGGCTCGGCTCGGTGGACGGATCGAGGGAAAACCCGCTGACTTTCGCGCCGAGGCTTTGCAGCCACAACGTCAGCCAACTGCCTTTGAAACCGGTGTGGCCGGTCAGCAGAACCCGCTTGCCGCGCCAGAATTCCGGGCTCAGTCCCATTGCTTCCATGGGGCCTCCCCGCTCTGCCACAAATGCTCCAGATGGTTTTTATCGCGCAGGGTGTCCATCGGGTGCCAGAAACCATCGTGCTGGTAGGCAGCCAGTTGACCGCTGCTGGCCAGGCCAACCAAAGGCTCGGATTCCCAAACCGTCTCGTCGGCGGTAATCAGCGGCAGGACCTTGGGCGACAGCACAAAGAAGCCACCATTGATCCAGCCTCCGTCACCGCGCGGCTTTTCAGTAAAACCGCGGACCAGGTGACCGTCGCGTTCCAGCGCGCCGTAACGGCCAGGCGGCTGAACCGCCGTTACCGTGGCGAGCTTGCCGTGGGACAGGTGGAAGTCCACCAGGGCACCGATGTTCAAATCGGACACGCCGTCGCCGTAGGTGAAGCAGAACGCGTCTTCGTTTTCCAGGTAGCGGCTGGCCCGACGCAAGCGCCCGCCGGTCATGGTGTCTTCACCGGTATCGATAAGCGTGACGCGCCATGGCTCGCTGTAGTTCTGGTGAACGTCCATGCGGTTGTTGCACATGTCGAACGTGACGTCAGAGGTGTGCAGGAAGTAGTTGGCGAAGAAGTCCTTGATCGCGTAGCCCTTGTAGCCCAGGCAAATCACGAAGTCATGGATCCCGTGAGCGGAGTACTGCTTCATGATGTGCCAGAGAATTGGCTTGCCGCCGATTTCAATCATCGGCTTGGGTTTGAGGTGCGACTCCTCACTGATGCGCGTGCCCAGGCCGCCCGCCAAAATAACTGCCTTCATCGTCTCCCCTCTTGTTCGTCACAGGGCTCAGCCAAGCTGTATCAAGCTTTTGCAGGCCTTCTGGATAAAACCTTCAATGCCGCTCAGGGCGCTTCTGGATTCACCGGAAGTGCTCGTTTTATGGCGATATCGGGGGGGCTTGCAGGAAACGCGCCAGCTCTTTCGCTGTGGTGGGTGGGCTCTGGCCTTGGGTGTATATCCGTTTTTGTGGTCATGGCGGCTATTGGTTTCGCCCTTACGGCGAGTCACTTTCGAAAAGCCCCAAAGTAACCAAAGGGCTCTTGCCCCTTTCGTTCGGTGCCTCGCCTAGGCTCGGCATTCCCTCGCTCCGGTCCTGCTCCGTGGGCCCGCCGCCATCGGCCATCCATGGCCGGGAGCGGCTAACCCGGCATCCATGCCGGGTTGCCCACTGCGCAGAACCTGCGCTCGGCCTCTCGAGGGGGCGCTCAGATCAAAAGCGGAAGGCGAGCTAACGCTCGGCCTGATGAGTGGTGGGAATCAAAAGCGTACGTGCCCCCTGTAGGAGCCGGCTTGCCGGCGAAAATCGTCTGGACACCGCGTTCATTCAGACAGCCCGCGTTATCGTTGGCGTCCATCGCCAGCAAGCTGGCTCCTACAATTTTGAATCGTGCGAACCCAATCACCGTGTAGGAGCCGGCTTGCTGCGGGCTCCTACAGGGGAGCGGTGTACATATCCGGAATGACTGAACGCAGCAAGGCGAGCTAACGCTCGGCCTGATGAGTGGTGAAAATCAAAAGCGTATGGGATTCCCTGTAGGAGCCGGCTTGCCGGCGAAAAGCGTCTGAGCGACGCGCTCATTCAGACAGACTGCGTTATCGTTGACGTCCATCGCCAGCAAGCTGGCTCCTACAATTTTGAATCGTGCGAACCCAATCACCGTGTAGGAGCCGGCTTGCTGCGGGCGGCGTTCCGACGATGGCGGTGGATCAGTCAACGTATGTATTGGCTGGAGGGACGCCATCGCCAGCAAGCCGGCTCCTACAGGGGATAGGTGTACATATCCGGAATGAGGGAACGCACGCACCAAAGAGCCAGGTCGGCTTTCAGGCCGCCTCGGCGGCTGTGGCGGTGGTCGCCCCCTCGAGAGGCCGAGCGCAGGTTCTGCGCAGTGGGCAACCCGGCATGGATGCCGGGTTAGCCGCCCCCGGCCATGGATGGCCGATGGCGGCGGGCCCACGGAGCAGGACCGGAGCGAGGGTATGCCGAGCCTAGGCGAGGCACCGAACGAAAGGGGCAAGAGCGCTTTGGTTACTTTCGCGCTTTTCGAAAGTGACTCGCCGTAAGGGCGAAACCAATAGCCGCCATAACCGCAGCAACGGATATGCCCCCCAATCGCAACAGACCCCCGGGGATCACCCCGGCAACCAAGCCTCAGCCCAATAATTCAGATTACTACCCTGCAACATATAGTCACGCAGCACTTCCTCGCGCAACGCATCACCCATGCGGTAACTCGCATCCGGGTCAGCCAGGTGCATACGAATTGCCTCAAGCCATTCCTCGGTACTGTTACTCACCACCTTGGTACACGGCAGATAACCGCGATAAGCCTCAGTGTCCGTACAGATCACCGGATAACCGCACGCGCCATATTCCAGCAGTCGCAAGTTGCTCTTGCAGTCGTTGAAGATATGAAACTCCAACGGCGCCAAAGCCAGATCAAGGTTCAGGCTCGCCAGTTTGGCAGGGTAAGCCTGCAAGCCAACGGCGGGATGGAACTCATGCACGAAAGGCTTGAGCGCCGGCGGGCACATGCCGAAGAACACCCATTCCACTTCATCCGCCAGCAGGCGAACGACATCGGCAATGATCGCCAGATCCCCATCGTGACTGGTGCCTCCGCCCCAACCGACCCTCGGCTTGCGCGACGTACGTCGCTGGCTGTTCAGACCGGTCCACAGATACGGAGCGAGCATGTTCGGCACCACGCGAATATCGTCATGCATGCCATTGAGGGTATCGGCCAGCGGTTGGGTCGACACCACCACCCGATCGCACAACCCGACTGCACGCCGCACGATTTGCTCAACGCCAACCATGGCCTTGCGCACGTGAGCGTTTTTCTTCGGAACGTCGATGACATAGTCATCGAGCTCGAAGATCCGGAAAGCCCTGGAGCTGTTTTTGACCCGCTCCACTTCATTCACCGCGCCCTCACTGTAGCGCCCTTGCAGGATGATGACGTCCGGCGACTGGCGCTCCAGCTCAATGTCCGAAGGCGTATGGTAAGAAAGATTACCAAGCACTTGACCCGCAGCTTCCAGCTCCAGAAACGGCTGGGTGACACGATAATGGCCTACGGCGGTCTCGTTGATCGGGATCGCCAGCACCCGTGGCAGCATGTGACGGGCGAACGGATTCCAGTCGCTCTTGTAACCCGGTTCAAGACTGAAATTATTGGTGCTCAGACTCAGGTTGACGTTGTACGCCGGATCTCTTGCGATGATCGGCAGCCAGCGCTGATAAAACCGCTTCTGCTCAGCCAGCAGATCTGACACCACCGGCCCGCTCTCCGCCTCGGCAGCCACGTGGACCGACTCGGCATACGGCGTCCAGACCACCAGATAGCCCTTCTGCTTCACACGCAGACAGAAATCAGGGCCGCCGAGTCTCTGGGAAAAGGCCTGCTCGTCAAACCCCTGAAGCTCATCGAACACCTGCTTGCGGACCAGCAGGCACTCGGTTCTCACAGCACTCAAATTCTGCACCGCCTGCTGGCGCTGCATATACCCCGGAGCGGTCATCACCTCCCCGCGCCAAGGTACGCCGACAGGGCCGCGCATCCCCAGCACCAGGGCCGAACCTTCGATACGCCCCTGAGGGCTGACCATTCGGCCACCGACGACGCCCACCTCTGGACGCAAGCCGTGATTCAGCAGCTCCCCAAGCCAGTCACGATTGACGATCAGGCTGTCCGGACTGAGCAACACCACATACTCGCCACGTGCCTGAGCAACGGCGAAGTTCTGCGCCGCTGCCGGGTTATCGGGGTAATCGCAATGCAGCACGCGCAGTTTTTCACCGCCCATTTGCGACATGGCGGCCAGCCAGTCACGCGCCTCGATCGAGGTGCTTGCGTTGTCGACGATCAACAATTCGTAGTGAGCATAGGCCGTGTGCTCCAGCACACTTTCGATACAACGCTCAAGCCGACCGAGCTGATCCTGGGCCACCACCACAATGGACACCAGCGGCTGAACGCCATGCTGGTAGTCAATTCGATTGATGAGCGGCACGTTGCCCGGCCGCACCTCGTGTGCCGCACCGATACGATCAAGGTGCGCAGTCAGTACGCGGGAGTTCTGCTCGATAACCTGCGGCAGAGCGAGCCATTGCGCCAGGCCGAACGAGGACTCGACCAGCACTTGGGCGACATGCTCCACGACATGCGGGCCGTGGTTTTCAACGAGGCGCCAGACCAGGTCATGAGGGCTGAGCTCAGAGAAATCCGGGGTGAAACCACCCGCGGCTACAAAGCCTTGACGCTGGATGGCCAGTGTCCGCCCGACATAGGGATAACTGCGCAGCAGGTCCAGATTGAAATCGGGCTTGAGGATCGGCTCGACTGACACGTCATTGCGCAAGCCGCCTTCATCGGTATAGATACACAGCGCGTCGGCACTCTCGACCATCCGCTCGGCCAAAAGCAGCAAGGCCAGTTCATTCAGGCGATCACCGGCCCGCAGCAGATAGAACCAGTCCGCACTGTCGGCCTGCATCAGGCCATTGAGTTGCTCAAGCCCGTCGCCTTGCAAGGCCACACGAATAACGTTGCCCGCAAGGGCACTGGTGCGATTTTCACCCGAGAGCACCAACACCCTTTCGGCGCCATAGACCTGCCGTTCGATGCTCTCCAATGTGACGCCCAGTGCCGCATCGTCAGCGTCGGCATCCATCACCACCGGCACAATTCGCGGCTGCCAGGCCCACGAGGCAAGGCGCGCAGGCAACAGGCGCTGCTGGGCCGGGTTCAGTGTGCGACACGCCAGCCATTGCTGGTACACATCAGCAAAGCAGTCACAGTTTTCACCCACCCGCGAACGGAGCAACGTCGAGGTAAAGCCCAGGGAACGACCCAGCGCCATTTCTTCCCAGTCATACGGCTCACCGAGGGCGGCGCTGGCCAGATCGATAAAGCGAACATGCCCCGGCGCAGGTGCCGGCTCGCCGCTGCGCACCGACAGCATTTGGGTCAGCCAACCGAGCTCGACCACCACGGCCTGCTCGACCTCCAGTTGATTGCTCAGGCGCGCCGGGTGCAAGCGTTCAAAGCTGAGCACCTGTGCGATAACCGCCAGGTTGCCACGACGCAACAGGCAGACAAACAAGGCGAAATCGAGACGGGCGACAAACCCTTCGCCGACCTGGGTCAACGCGGGCAGATACTCCAGCACCTGATGAGTGCGCATCAGCGCGCCACTCAAATTGCTGAGAAAGTTCAGGGCCGAGCTTTCCAGCACATCCAGCAGGTCTTCACCCTTGAACAGCGTATCCCCCGAGACAAAGCTGGAGTTCTCCAGGCGCTCAGGAAGCAGAAGGTAATCGCCGTCGCAATACTGACGCAGGGCAATCACCAGATTCACATCGTCATGATCAATGAAACCCTGCACCTGGCGGGCAATGCTCTCAGGCAGCAGTTGATCGTCATCACAGAGAAGCTTGAGGTACTCCCCGGTTGCCTGCTCGGCGCAGGCCATCAGATTCCCCTTGAACCCCAGGCGTTGTTCATTGCGCACATAACGCAATGTCACGGTTGGCGGCACTGTGCAGGCCTGGACCAGCTCATGGATTTCGTCGCTGTCGCTGTCGTCACACACGATCACTTCAAGCGACGCGTAGGTCTGGTTCAGCGCACTTTGCAGCGCTGCCTTAAAGTACAGCGGGTTGTAGGCGGGAATGGCGATGCTGACAAGAGGAGCTGGTTTCACGGCAGGGGAACTCGCGAGCGGTGGGCGCTCACTCTGGAACGAGTGGAGCAGCCCTGAACCGCTGAAAAATGACGGTTTGCACTCGGGTGTATTGAACCTTCGCGCCTATGGCGCGAAGGCCTTGACTCAGACTTTGTTGAACAACCCCAACTGAGCGATTTTGCTGAACGCCAGTTGCGAGGCTTGCAGCATGGTTTGCTGCAAGGTCAGGCGGGTCATCACTGTGGCCGGGTCCGAATCACGGATCGCGCCCTGGGTCTGCGTGTTGGCCAGCACCAGGCTCTGGTTGATATCGGTCTGAGTCGTCAGCGACGCACCGCGACCACCCACGGAGCTGAGGCCCGAGGTCAACTGGTCAATGCCACTGGTCAGGTTACCGATACCGGAACCAATGGCCGCGTTGAGTGCTTGAATGGCCTGCGGATTGTTGTTGGTCGGCGTCGACAGCGCGGTTTTCAGCTGGGCGACCGTGTCCAGAACGTTCTGCGTCTGGTGAGTGTTGACCGTGACGGAGAACTGGTCACCAGCCTGCATCGACGGTGCGCCGCTCAGCGTAAAATCGACACCCGATGCGGTGGCGACGTTGCCCGCCAGAACACCGCTGGAAACCGGCTTGCTGCTCGCGGTCAGAGGCGCTGCATACAAGTCGAAAGCCGTGGCGCTGGTGAACTTGAGAACGGCCCCGCCTTCCGGAAAGCTGGCGTGGTAGGCGGCACTGTTGGAGATGCTCGTATTGGTGACGACATCGCTGGACAGGTTGCCTGGGGCACGGGTCGCATTGAAGCTGTCCGGCTTGGCCGCCAGGGTGAAGCTATAGGCATTGGGGGACGGAGGCGCCGGGAACACGGTCGCCGGAACGTCGCCAGTCTTCATGTTGATGTTCAACTTCAGGTCAACGCCACGGAAGTTGATTGTCTGCGTGGCAGCACCACCGGAGGAGCTGAACACGCCATTGCCAGAAGCTTCGGCCGTGACGTCATTACCCAGCGAGTCGCGGATTTCCAGCTGCGTAGGGCTGAGGAAATTCACGGTGTAGGGCTCGCCGCCACGGAATTTGGCGTTGTAGGTCACGTCCGAATTCACCTGACCATTGGACAGCACCACACGACCGCCATCGACGGCCGGCGTCGGCGTGGTCATGGTGGACTGTGTGCGACTGGTGTTGATGGCTTGCTGGAACACAGCCCAACCGGTGCTGTTGGTGGCCATCGACTGGGTATCGCCAATCGGCAGGTCCAGCGTGACCTGATCACCGTTATAGCTGTAGGTGCCGTCGGTATTACGCGAGAACGGAACGGTATCGCCCTTGGAGCCGGCGAAAATGTATTTGCCGTTTTCGTCCTTGGTGTTCATCAGGCTCAACAGCTGTTCTTCGATCTGGCTGAGTTCCGAAGCGTTGGCCTGGCGGTCGGAATCGGTATAACCGGCGTTGCCGGCACCCAGGGCCAGTTCCTTGGCGCGTTGCAGCACGTTGCCGATACTGGTCATGACGGCTTCAGTCTGGCCAAGCGTGGCTTTGATCGTCGTCATGTTGTTGTTGAACTGATCGAGCATCGAAGCCTGCTGGCCTAGTTGCAGCAGGCGCGAGGCGCCGACCGGATCATCGGCGGCGGTGTTGACGCGAACCAGGCTGCTCGCCTCTTCGCTGCTCTTGACCACGTTGGCGAAGTTCTTCGAATAGTTGGCAGCCGAGGACTCGTAAAACTGGGCGGTAGAAATGCGCATGGGCTACGACTCCTTAAAGACTGTTGATCAGTGTGCTGAAGATTTCCTGCGCAGCCTTGATGATCTGCGAAGACGCGGTGTAGTACTGCTGATACTTGACCAGGTTGCCGGTTTCCTCATCGAGGTCGACACCCGAGAGCGAGTCGCGCGCACCCTTGGCATTCGCCAGGATGGCTTCGGTCGCCGCGCTGTCGAGCTTGCCCTGTGCAGCCTTGGAACCCACGCCCTCGACCAGTTTGCCGTAGGCGTCGTTCAGGGAAATGCCTTTGCTGGCCGAACCGGTGTCCACGGTCTTCGCGGTCTGCAAGCCAGCCAGTGCGGTGCCGTTACGGTTGTCCAGGCTGCCCGGCTGAGTGAGCGAGACGTTGATCGCCGCGCCGCTGCTTGGGGCTCCGGCGATGGTCATGCTGAAGGCCGCGGCGTACTGAGTCGCGGGCGGAGCCGGGATCGGTGCACCCGCGGCATCCGTGAGCGGAATGCTCAGGTTCAGGGTATTGGTCTCACCTGGCTTGATTGTCCCGCCGCTGATCAGCGCGCCCTTGGCATCCAGGAACTGGTAGGTCTGGCTGGTGCCATCGGCGGACACCGCACCAAATACCACCTTGGTCGGCGTGGAGTTTTTCAGGCCGTTCTGCATCGCGGTGGTGGTCGCCGCGTCGTAGATGTCGAACTTGGTGGTCAGGGTCGGTTGACCGCTGGCCGGGATCGTCAGCGTGCCGCTGCCACTGCCGCTCGCTGCAATCGCCGCGCCCAGCGGTGCCGCGATGGCCAGACGCTTGGAGTCGGTCATCTCGGTCTTGATGTTCGCCGCAGCATCGCGGGTCGGGGTGATCCTGAAGGTGTCGCCCGCCGTGGCAGAAGCCGCGTTGAACTTCATCTCGACGCCGTCGATGACCGGTGCCGTTGCCGGCGCTACCGTGCTGAAGGAGCCCATCGGCGTGTTGTCCGGCAGGCGCTGAACGGTGTAATCGGTCGCGGTGGTGAACGTGACCTTGTAATCGTTGATGGTCAGCTTGCCAGTGTCCTTGATGCTCACATCAAAGTTACCGGTGCCCACGTTGTTCAGGCTGGCGACGCTGCGTTCAGAGACCAGCTTGGCCGAGTTGATGTTATTGAACAGGTTCGAACCGAAGGCGCCGTTCTTGTCGATGCCCTGGGCCTGAAGGCTGTTCATCTGGTCGGCGACGACCAGGGCCACACGACCCAATTCGTTCATGGCCGGGTCCAGCACGGTGCTGCGATAACGCAGCAACCCGCCGATTTCGCCGCCGGTCATGATCGCGGTGATATCAATGGTGCTCGAACCGCGATTGAGTTGCAGCGACAAGCGGCCCGGATCGTCTTTGCCCGGTACCACTTCAAGTTTGTTGACCGTATTACCCATGACCAGCGGCTGACCGCTGCCCAGGTAAATGTCGAGATTGCCTTCACGCTCCACCACCTGCGCACCGGTGAAGGTCGCCAGCTGGCGCACGGTTTCGTTACGGGCGTCGAGCAGCTCGTTCGGCATGCCGCCGGAACTGGAAACCTCGGAGATCTTCTGGTTCAACTGCGCCACGGTAGCGGCCAGCTTGTTGACCTGATCCGCCATGTTCGTCAGGTTGCCGTTGATATTGGCATTCTGCTGGGTCAACTGCGCGGAGACCGAGTTGAAACGGTTGCTCAAGGCCTGGGCATCGCTGAGCAGCAACTGGCGGGACGCGTCGTCACCGGGTTTGGCGTTGACGTTCTGCACCGAGGCAAAAAACTTGGTCAGTGCGCCGTTCAGGCCGGTGCTGGTGTCGGAGAGCAATTTGTCCAGCGGCGTGACTTGATTCAGGTAGGCGGCCGAATCGCTGTTGAGCGAGGTGGTGGTCTGCAACTGCGCATCGAGGTAGCTGTTGTACACGCGACGCACATCGGCCAGGGTCGTGCCGGTGCCGATGTAGACATTGCCGAACTGCTGCGAGGCCTTGGTGCCCTGCACTGTTTGCTGGCGCGAGTACCCGGCGGTGTCGACGTTGGCAATGTTGTTGCCGGTGGTCATCAACGAGGATTGGCCAGCGGCCAGACCCGACATCCCGATATTGAGCAAACTCATGGTTCGACCTTAATCCTTGTGCCTATAAAGGCGTGGTGGAAACGCCCGCCGCAGCGTAGTTCTGGTAACTCGTCATCTGCTTGGCTATCTGCGAAATCTTGCTCGCGTAGTCCGGGTCGGTTGCGTAACCGGCCTTTTGCAACTCGCGTACAAACTGTTCTGGGTTATCGGCCGACTTCACGACATCTTGATAGCGATTGTTGGTTTGCAACAAAGTCACAAGGTCATGGAAGCTGTCCTTGTAAGAGCCATAGGAACGGAACTCGGCCGTCTCCTTGACCATCGCGCCATTTCGGAATTCGCTGGTGATCGCCCGCGCCGAATCGCCCTTCCAGCTGCTGCTGGCCTTGATGCCGAACAGGTTGTGGCTGCTGCTGCCATCCTGTGCGCGCATGACCGATTTGCCCCAGCCGGTTTCCAGCGCCGCTTGAGCCACCAGGTAACGCGGATCGACGCCGATGCGCTCGGCGGCTTCCTTGGCCATCGGCAACATGGTGTTGACGAACTGGTCGGCAGAACTGAAGGCTTTTTTCGCCGGTGCCAACGGTATCTGAGCGATGGCACGACCATGAATCTGCAAGCTGCCATTCGCTGATGCTTGCGCAGTCGCCAGCCAGTCTCCGTTGAACAAAGGCCCCGAACCGGTCGGCGTGGTGCGCTCTGCCAATCGAGTGTTATTGAGCGGCGCGGCGGCCGTCGTCGCCGAAGGCACCAGGCCCGCCAGCAAGCGGTCAGCCAGTTTCGGTGGCAACGCCAGGCGCCGCTGATTGATCAGCGCCATGTCGTTGCGATGTGCGCCCTCGCCTGCCGCCTGTGGAGCGCTGATCGAGCGCGAAGCCCACAACGGACGCTGGCCATTGACTCGCGACAGCGGCCCGTTGGTCCCGACCGTGCCCGCCGCCACCGGCGTCTGCACCGCTGCTTTTGCCGCTTCCTGCTTGGCCGCCGACAGCGTTGCCGCTTCGCCCGGCGCCAATGGTTTGTTCTTCGACATCTGGCGCATCAGCACGTCCGCCAGACCAATACCACCGCCCTCGCGGGACATGGAAACGGCCAACTGCTGGTCGTACATTTCCTGGTACTGCTTGGCCGCCGGCGTGTTGAGCGGATTGCCCTCGGCCAGCGTGTCGGTCGCCTTGCGCATGGACTTGAGCATTTCACCGAGGAACAGCGACTCGAATTCCTGCGCCACCTTGCGCAGGTTTTCGTCACTGTTCTTGTCGCCGACCTTGAGCTGATTCAGACGATTGAGGTCCGAATAGGACCCCGAATCGGCGCTGCTGACCAGACCACTCTTGTGCATATCCATGGTCGCCGGCCTCAGATCACGATCAGGTCGGCTTGCAACGCGCCGGCCTGTTTCAGTGCTTCAAGGATTGCCATCAAGTCACCTGGCGCCGCGCCGACCTGGTTCACCGCACGCACGATCTCGTCGAGGGTGGTGCCCGGGCCGAACTTGAACATTGGCTTGGCTTCCTGCTGGGCGTTGACCCGCGAGCGCGGCACAACAGCGGTCTGACCATTGGACAGAGGGCCGGGCTGGCTGACGATCGGGTCTTCGGTGATGGTCACGGTCAGGCTGCCGTGAGTCACGGCGGCCGGGGACACCTTGACGTTCTGGCCGATCACGATGGTGCCGGTGCGGGAGTTGATGATGACTTTCGCCACCGCCTGACCCGGATCGACTTCAAGGTTCTCGATGATCGACAGATAGTCGACGCGCTGGCTCGGATCCAGCGGCGCACTGACACGAATCGAACCGCCGTCGATGGCCTGGGCAACGCCAGGGCCGAGCATGTCGTTGATCTTGTCGACGATGCGCTTGGCGGTGGTGAAGTCGGAGCGGTTGAGGTTCAACGTCAGGCTGTTGCCCTGGTTGAAACCGCTCGGCACCGAACGCTCGACCGACGCACCACCAGGGATGCGACCGGCCGACGGAACGTTGACGGTGATCTTCGAACCGTCGCGACCTTCAGCATCAAAACCGCCGACGACCAGGTTGCCCTGGGCGACCGCGTAAACGTTGCCGTCGATACCCTTGAGCGGCGTCAGCAGCAAGGTGCCGCCACGCAGGCTCTTGGAGTTACCGATGGAGGACACGGTAATGTCCACCTGCTGACCCGGCTTGGCGAAGGCCGGCAAGTCGGCACTGATCGATACCGCCGCGACGTTCTTCAACTGCACGTTGCCCGAGCCGGGCGGCACCTTGATGCCGAACTGCGAGAGCATGTTGTTGAAGGTTTGCAGGGTGAACGGCGTCTGCGTCGTCTGGTCGCCGGTACCGTTGAGCCCGACCACCAGGCCGTAGCCGATCAATTGGTTGGAACGTACGCCGGAAATACTGGCGATATCCTTCAGCCGCTCAGCCTGAGCACCAAAGGCTGCGGACATCAGGAACGCAGCCACCATCAGGTGTTTGAAATTCAACGTGACCACCTAGAAAGGGAACAGCGGGCTGAGGAAGAAACGGTCGAACCAGCCTGGCTGACTCGCATCGGCAAACGAACCGGTGCCCGAATAGGTGATGCGTGCATCGGCGATGCGCGTTGACGAAACCGTGTTGTCGGTCGCGATGTCATCGGCCCGGACCAGGCCGGCGATCCGTACCAGCTCATCACCGGTATTGAGGGTCATCCACTTCTCGCCGCGCACGGCAATGATGCCGTTGGGCAAGACGTCGGCGACGGTCACGGTGATCGAACCGGTCAGGCTGTTGCCCTGCCCGGCCTTGCTGTCGCCCTTGGTCGCGCGGTCGCCGCTGTAACTCGCATTCAGCGTCAGGTCAGTGTCACTGAATGGGTTGTTAGTGTTGGGCACCACACCGAACAACGACGTCAGGCCAATGCCGGCCTTGCTGTTCTTGGCCACTTGCGAGTTGGCGTTTTTACTGGCCTGGGTTTTTTCGTTCAGGGTGATGGTGATGATGTCACCGACCCGGAACGCCTTGCGGTCGCTGTACAGGTTCTGTTCGAAACCGGCCTGGTAGATCGAGCCGTTGTTCGCTGCAGCCGGCAATGGCGTACGCGGCAACACCGGGGCGTAGTAAGGGTCATTGGGCTTGGGCGTCGGACCGACGCAACCCGCCAGCGCGACGACGCCACTCAGTGCCAGGACAGATACAAAGCGATTCATGACCCTACCTCACGGTGTTGCAGGCGGCCTCATGACCGCCTCATAGACTTGATTACAGATTCTGCGTTACGAACGAGAGCATCTGGTCGGCGGTGGAGATCACCTTGGAGTTCATCTCGTAGGCGCGCTGAGTGGTGATCATGTTGACCATCTCTTCAACGGTGCTGACGTTGGAAGTTTCCAGGGTGTTCTGCAGCGTGGTACCGAAACCGGCCAGGCCTGGCGTGCCGACTTGCGGCGCGCCGCTGGCGGCGGTTTCCAGGAACAGGTTGTTACCCACCGCTTGCAGGCCGGCCGGGTTGATGAAGTCGGCGGTTTGCAGGTTGCCGATCACCTGGGATGCCGGGTTGCCGGCAATGGTGATGGACACGGTGCCGTCGCGACCGACCGTGAAGGTCTGCGCGTCGTTCGGAATGACAATGGCCGGCTCGAGGGCGAAGCCGCTGGCGTTCACGATCTGACCGTTGGAATCGAGGTGGAACGTACCGTCACGGGTGTAGGACGTGGTGCCGTCCGGTTGCAGGATCTGGAAGAAACCGCGACCGTCGATGGCCATGTCCAACGGCTGCTCGGTGGTTTGCAGGCTACCGGCGTTGAAGTTTTTCTGGGTGCCGACAATGCGCACACCGGTACCCAATTGCAGACCCGACGGCAGTTCGCTGTCCTGGGTCGACTGGGCACCTGGCTGGCGTTTGATCTGGTACAGCAGGTCCTGGAACTCGGCGCGGTCACGTTTGAAACCCGTGGTCGACACGTTCGCCAGGTTGTTGGAAATGGTGGTCAGGTTGGTGTCCTGGGCGGACAGACCTGTTTTGGCAACCCATAGAGCCGGAAGCATTCGATTCTCCTCGTGCGCCTGTTTTACGGCGCGACGTTCTGATAATTAGCTGATCTGCAAGACCCGAGCCATGGCCTGGTCATCGTCTTTGGCGGTGTTCATCATCTTGATGTGCAGCTCGAACTGCTTGGCCAGCGCCAGTACCGAAGTCATCTCTTCCACGGCATTGACGTTGCTCGACTCCAGGAACCCGGACACCAGTTTGACGTTGGCATCGGCTTGCGCCGGCTTGCCATCCTTGGTGTGGATCGAACCGTCCAGGCCTTTGGTCATGTTCTTGAAATCCGGGTTGACCAGCTTGATGCGGTCGACTTCAGCCATCACGCGAGGGCCTTCGCCCATCGCACGAATGCTGACGGTGCCGTCTTCGCCCACTTCGATTTGCTGCTCGGGCGGCACGGAAATCGGCCCGCCATTGCCCATCACCGGCATGCCGTTGCCGGCCCGCAACACGCCCAGAGCGTCAACGTTCAGGCTGCCGGTGCGCACGTAGCTTTCACCGCCGTCGGGGTTCTGCACCGCGAGCCAGCCGTTGCCCTGCACCGCGACGTCGAGGTCGCGACCGGTTTGTACCAGAGAGCCCGCGGAGAAGTCGGTGGCCGGACGTTCGGACATCGCAAACGCACGCGCCGGAAAGCTGTCACCGAACACCGGCATCGAACGCGCCTGCTCCAGGTCTTTCTGGAAGCCGTTGGTGGAGATGTTCGCCAGGTTGTTCGCATGAGCCTTCTGCGCCAGTGCATTCTGGCTGGCGCCGGTCATTGCCACATAAAGGTACTTGTCCACACTCTTTCCTCTGCATGCCGGACGTTTGCCGCCCACCGCTGTACTGCTGAGCGATAAGCAATTTGCAGACCAACTTTTTTCTGGCGGCGCGGAGCCCGGCAAACAAAGGACTTGGGGCGCTCAGGGGGAAATGGGGGAATGTGTCAAAGACGAAAAACCGGCGGTGTTATGCCGGTAAGTGGCAAGGCTTGACCTTGAGGCTGAACAGGATACCGCTATCGCGAGCAGGGCTCGCTCCTACATTTGGAATGCAATCCCCTGTAGGAGCGAGCCCTGCTCGCGATGGGGCCAAAACAAACACAGCAAACGCCAGCTAGGACTCAGTCTTGCCAACCTCATACTCACGCAACTTGTTGGCAATGGTGGTATGCGAAACCCCTAACCGCTTGCCCAGTTGCCGACTGCTCGGATGCTCCGAATACAAACGCTCCAGCACCGCTTTTTCAAAACGCCCGACAATCTCATCCAGCCCGCCCTCAAGCGAAAAATCGCCAAGCGGCTGACGCACGCCATAATCCGGCAGGCGAATATGTTCAGCCTTGACCGTCCCGCCCTCGCATAACGAAACCGCCTGGAACAGCACGTTTTCCAACTGCCGGACGTTGCCCGGCCAATGGTAGTGACTGAGCCGCTCCATGGCCGCCGGCGCCAGTTTCGGCAGAGGACAACCGATCTGCCGACTGGCCTGATCAAGGAAGTGCTCCACCAACGGCGCCAAACCATCCAGGCATTCGCGCAGTGGCGGGATATGCAGCGAAAGCACGTTCAAACGGTGATACAAATCCTGGCGAAACTCGCCACGAGCGCACAGTTCCGACAGGTCGACCTGCGTGGCACAGATCACTCGCACATCGAGGTAAACCTCTTCATCACTGCCTACACGACGGAAGCAACCGTCCTGCAGGAATCTGAGTAATTTCACCTGCAAGCGCGGGCTCATTTCCCCCACGCCATCGAGAAACAGCGTACCGCCCGCCGTCAGCTCCAACAGTCCGAGTTTGCCTTCGGCACGGGCGCCTTCGAACGCGCCGGGGCCGTAGCCGAACAGTTCAGTCTCGGCCATGGACTCCGGCAGGCCGGCGCAATTGAGCGCCATCAGCGGCGACTGCCCCCGGGGGCTCGCCAGGTGGCAAGCGCGTGCCAGCAATTCCTTGCCGGTGCCGGTTTCGCCTTCTATCAATAGCGGCGCATCCAGCGGTGCCATGCGCCGGGCTTCACGCACCACCGCCGCCATCACTTTCGAGCTTTGGAAGATACTGTCGAACCCGCGCAGTTCCTGTTTGCGCACGTTGTAAATGCGCTCCCCTACCCGGTCGGCACGATGCAGCGTCAGAACCGCGCCGGCCATGGCCTCGCTGTCGTCATGCTCCGATTGCAGCGGCGCGATGTCGGCCAGAAACACGTCACCCTTGACCTTGACCCGCAGCCCGTTGATCCGCGACTTGTTGGCGCGCACCAGTTCCGGCAAATCGAAATCCTCGGCGTAACGCGACAAGGGAATCCCCGGCACCTCATCGACACGCACGCCGAGCAACTGCGCCGCCGCGCGGTTAGCCGCAACAATCGAGCCGCCCATGTCGATCGACAACACTGGAAATTCCAGGGCGCCGAGCAAAGCATTGAGTTCCATGTGCCGACGCTCGCTCGGCATGAGGCCTACACGCTTGACGCCAAAGACCCCGGCAATCGACTCGAATTTCGGACGCAATGCCTGGAACTGAATATTGATCAGGTTCGGGCAATGCAGGTAGATCGCGTTGCCATGCTCGCCACCCACTTCACCGCGAGCAACGTTGATCCCGTACTCGACCAGCAAATTGAGAATGTCGCGCAGGATGCCGATGCGGTTCTGGCAGTGGACTTTGATACGCATATAAGGCCCGAAGATAAATTAAGGCGATGGATCGCTCCCTGCAGGAGCTGGCTTGCCGGCGATGGCGTCCTTGAGAACGCTATCGCCGGCAAGCCGGCTCCTACCTACAGCGGCTTACCAATCAATCGAGGCCCACAAGGGAAATATTTCTCTGGGTGCGCTCAGATAGTCGTCAAGATTATGTGACACCTGTGAGCCATTTCAAACCCGAAAAACTCATGCGCAGCGCCACAGTCGCCAATCCGTAACGAAAAGTTTACGAAAACCAACGAATTTTCCTACATGCGACGGTTTACACGTGCTGCAACATCGCAATTCCTGAGGTATTTCTAAGTCCATAGCAGGACATAACAAGAACGAAATCCCCTAGCAGGAGAGCAGCATGAAGCAGACGCAGTACGTGGCTCGCGAGCCCGATGCGCAAGGTTTTATCGACTACCCCGCCGAAGAACACGCGGTGTGGAACACGCTGATCACTCGCCAACTGAAAGTGATCGAAGGGCGTGCGTGCCAGGAATACCTGGACGGTATCGAAAAACTCGGTCTGCCCCACGACCGCATTCCGCAACTCGGCGAAATCAACAAAGTCCTCGGTGAAACCACCGGCTGGCAGGTTGCCCGAGTACCCGCACTGATTCCTTTCCAGACCTTCTTTGAATTACTGGCCAACAAGCAGTTTCCGGTGGCGACGTTTATTCGTACCCGAGAAGAGCTGGATTACCTGCAAGAGCCGGACATTTTCCACGAGATCTTTGGCCACTGCCCGCTACTGACCAACCCTTGGTTCGCCGAATTCACCCACACCTACGGCAAACTCGGCCTGAAGGCTTCCAAGGAAGAACGCGTGTACCTGGCGCGCTTGTACTGGATGACCATCGAGTTCGGCCTGGTCGATACACCTCAAGGCCAGCGCATTTACGGCGGCGGCATTCTCTCCTCGCCGAAAGAAACCGTTTACAGCCTGTCGAACGAACCTGAGCATCAGGCCTTCGACCCGTTGGAATGCATGCGCACGCCTTACCGCATCGACATCCTGCAACCGCTGTATTTCGTCCTACCGAACCTCAAGCGTCTGTTCGACCTCGCCCACGAAGACATCATGGGCATGGTCAAGCAAGGCATGCAGCTGGGCTTGCACGCACCGAAATTTCCGCCAAAAGCCGCGTGATCCGCAGCTTTTAGAATCAAGTGAGCCTGTCAGGAATCGACGCTTTGGTTTAGCGTGGTTGCACTGACGGCCGATTTCCAATCATTCGAATTCAGGAACACATCATGTCCACATTGAACCAAGCCCATTGCGAAGCCTGCCGCGCCGACGCCCCTCAGGTCAGCGACGAAGAGCTGCCGGTACTGATCAAGCAAATCCCGGACTGGAACATCGAAGTCCGCGACAGCGTCATGCAGCTGGAAAAGGTTTTCCTGTTCAAGAACTTCAAGCACGCGCTGGCGTTCACCAACGCCGTCGGGGAAATCTCCGAGGCCGAAGGTCACCACCCGGGCCTGCTGACCGAATGGGGCAAAGTCACCGTGACCTGGTGGAGCCACTCCATCAAAGGCCTGCACCGCAACGATTTCATCATGGCCGCGCGCACTGACGAAGTGGCCAAGGACGCCGAGGGCCGCAAATAATGCATTTCGACGCCATAGGTCGAGTACCCGGCGACCCGATTCTCGGCCTGATGGAGGCCTATGCGCAGGACCCCAACCCGCGCAAATTCGACCTTGGCGTGGGCGTCTATAAAGACGCCTTTGGCCTGACGCCGATTCCACAGGCCGTGAAGCTTGCGGAGCAGCGCCTGGTGGATCGCCAGACCACCAAGACCTACATCGGCGGTCACGGCGAACCGGCGTTCGGCAAAGCCATCAACGAGTTGGTGCTCGGCGCCGATTCTGCGCTGATCGCCGAACAACGCGCCGGAGCCACCCAGACGCCGGGCGGTACCGGTGCGTTGCGCTTGAGCGCGGACTTCATCGCCCAGTGCCTGCCGGGCCGCGGCGTGTGGTTGAGCAACCCGACCTGGCCGATTCACGAAACCATTTTCGCCACGGCCGGGGTCAAGGTTAATCACTACCCTTATGTCGGCAGCGACAACCGCCTCGATGTTGAAGCGATGCTGGCATCGCTCAACGAAGCCCCTGAGGGCGATGTGGTTTTGCTGCACGCTTGCTGCCACAACCCGACCGGTTTCGATCTGTCCCATGACGACTGGCGCCGGGTACTGGAAGTCGTGCGCAGTCGCAATCTGGTGCCGCTGATCGACTTCGCCTATCAGGGTTTCGGCGACGGGCTGGAGCAGGATGCGTGGTCGACCCGGTTGTTCGCTGCCGAACTGCCGGAAGTGTTGATCACCAGTTCCTGCTCGAAGAACTTCGGCCTGTACCGCGACCGCACGGGGGCGTTGATTGTCTGCGCGAAGACGGCTGACAAACTGGTGGATATCCGCAGCCAACTGGCCAATATCGCCCGTAACTTGTGGTCGACTCCACCGGATCACGGTGCTGCCGTCGTGGCAACGATCCTCGGCGATCCTGAGCTGAAAAGCCTCTGGGCCGACGAAGTGGAAGCCATGCGCTTGCGTATCGCCCAACTGCGCAGCGGCCTGGTCGAGGCGCTGGAGCCCCATGGTTTGCGCGAGCGCTTTGCGCACATTGGTGTGCAACGCGGGATGTTTTCCTACACCGGATTGACGCCTGACCAGGTTAAACAGTTGCGTGATCATCACAGCGTTTACATGGTCGGTACCGGCCGGGCGAACGTGGCGGGGATTGATGCGACGCGTCTTGATCTGCTGGCCGAAGCCATCGCCAAAGTCTGCAAGTAATCTCAAGAACTCTGTAGTTCCCTTGTGGGAGCGAGCCTGCTCGCGATAGCGGTGTATCAGTCGACATAGACGTTGACTGACACTCCGCTATCGCGAGCAGGCTCGCTCCCACATTTGTTTTGCGGCGCACCCTCTTCCACACCTGTCTAGACAAGCCCATCCGTCGTAACAATTGGATATAAAAGTCTGATTGTCATTTCTCCTGCTGTATCCTGCCCAGGCTTTGTAAAAGCGCGGATCTACCAGATCTATCAACAGACTTTGCGAGGAGCGCGAAACATGCACGAGATCCCTAATCTCCCCTTCCCAAGCCTGCACGAAACTGAGCAGACACCCACGCAGCAAGCCGGCGCCCAACAGCCCGAGCCGAAAGAAGCCACTGAACGCCGCCAGGCCGACAGCGAAGACTGAAACACCCGCAATGCCAGACCGTGTGGAAAGCGCTAACATGCGCTTTCCACACCGCCTGAACCCTTGAGTTGCACACCATGACCGATGACTTTAGCGAGACCCAGGCCAGCGTTCTGATCGGCACCGCCGAGAAGATGATCGAGATCTGGAATCGCCTCTCCCCCGAGAAACAAGCGGCATTGCTCGCCCGTTTCGGCAGCGAAGAAAATGCCCTGGCCGCCCTGGTCACGACGCAACTGGTTGCCCCCGCCAAACCCTGATTCGCCCCCACCCGGCAAATAGTTTTACTTTTCCACGCCCTGCGGCCTCTCTCGCCGCTATCATAAGCAGCCTATCTATCCTGCTTTCCCGTGGACCTTTACCCATGTCTGAAAACCAGCGCCCCCTGGCGGTCACGCTGCAAGTCGTTTCCATCGTCCTGTTTACTTTTATCGGCTACCTCAACATCGGCATTCCCCTGGCCGTATTGCCCGGCTACGTCCACAGCGATCTGGGTTTCGGTGCCGTAGTCGCCGGCCTGGTGATCAGCGTGCAATACCTGGCCACCCTGCTCAGCCGTCCATACGCCGGGAAAATCATTGATAACAAGGGCAGCAAACTGGCGGTCATGTATGGCCTCGCCGGTTGCGGTCTGAGCGGCGTATTCATGCTGATTTCGGCCTGGACCCAAAGCCTGCCGATGCTCAGCCTGATCAGCCTGTTGATCGGCCGCCTGGTGCTTGGCAGCGCGGAAAGCCTGGTGGGTTCGGGCTCGATCGGCTGGGGCATCGGCCGGGTCGGCGCGGCGAACACCGCCAAAGTGATCTCGTGGAACGGCATTGCCAGTTATGGCGCACTGGCCGTCGGCGCACCGCTTGGCGTGTTGCTGGTCAGTCAGTTGGGCTTGTGGAGCATGGGCGTGAGCATCGTGTTGCTGGCCGTGCTGGGCCTGGCGCTGGCCTGGCCGAAAACCGCCGCGCCCATCGTGGCCGGGGAACGATTGCCGTTCATGCATGTGCTCGGTCGAGTGCTGCCGCACGGTTGCGGCCTGGCGCTGGGCTCGATCGGCTTCGGCACCATCGCCACCTTCATCACCTTGTATTACGCCACGCAACACTGGGACAACGCGGTGTTGTGCCTGAGCCTGTTTGGCGCGAGCTTCATCGGCGCACGGCTGTTGTTCGGCAACCTGATCAACCGCCTCGGTGGTTTTCGCGTGGCGATTGCCTGTCTGTCGGTGGAAACCCTGGGGCTGTTGCTGCTGTGGCTGGCACCGGATGCTCATTGGGCCTTGGCCGGCGCGGCGCTGAGCGGTTTCGGGTTTTCCCTGGTGTTCCCGGCGCTGGGCGTGGAAGCGGTCAATCTGGTGCCAGCGTCCAGCCGTGGCGCTGCGGTTGGCGCGTATTCGCTGTTCATCGATTTGTCGCTGGGGATTACCGGACCGTTGGCGGGCGCAATTGCCGCCGGATTCGGTTTTGCTTCGATCTTCCTGTTCGCCGCAATCGCCGCTTTGAGCGGTTTGGCACTGAGCGTTTACCTGTACAGGCAAGCGCCCAAGTATCGTGAAGAACGAGACGCCCGCTAGAAATCGACCTTGCCGCGCCCGGCCTTGATGCTGCCGCGCTTGGTCTTGGATTCGAGCCGACGCTTCTTCGAGCCGAGGGTCGGCTTGGTCGGACGGCGTTTCTTTTCGACCTTGGTGGCGCTGAGGATCAACTCGGTCAGCCGCTCCAGCGCATCGGCGCGATTGGCCTCCTGCGTGCGGTATTGCTGGGCCTTGATGATCAACACGCCGTCGCTGGTGATGCGGCTGTCACGCAGCGCCAGCAGCCGCTCCTTGTAGAACTCGGGCAAGGACGAGGCCGGAATGTCGAAGCGCAGGTGCACGGCACTGGAGACCTTGTTGACGTTCTGCCCACCGGCGCCCTGGGCGCGGATGGCCGTCAATTCGATCTCGGCATCCGGCAGATGCACGTTGTTGGAAATCACCAGCATGGAAAAGCGTCCGTATTCAGAGTGCGCAGGATACCGCGAATGGACTGAACGAATGCGGCCCTTGTGGGAGCGAGGCTTGCCCGCGAAGAAGACGCCGCAACTCATCTGATAAACCGCGTTATCGTTCTTCGCGGGCAAGCCTCGCTCCTACGGGGTTTGGCGTCGCTCACAAAAAACCCGGCACATGGCCGGGTTTGTTGTGTCTGCGCGCTGCGTTATTTCATTGCAGCCTGCAACGTTTGTTGAGCACTGCGCTTGTTCTTGATGCCGTAGCAAATCCACATGAACACGACCCACACCGGAATCGCGTACACCGAAACCTGAATGCCCGGGATCAACAGCATCACGCCAAGGATGAACACCACGAACGCCAGGCAGATGTAGTTTCCGTACGGATACCACAGGGCCTTGAACAGCGGCGTCTGCTTGGTTTTGTTCATGTGCTGGCGGAACTTGAAGTGCGAATAGCTGATCATCGCCCAGTTGATCACCAACGTGGCCACCACCAGCGACATCAACAGTTCCAGCGCGTTTTGCGGGATCAGGTAGTTCAACAGCACCGCAATCAGCGTCACCGCCGCCGAAGCGAGGATCGAACGCACCGGCACGCCGCGCTTGTCGATCTTCGCCAGGGCTTTCGGCGCATCGCCCTGCTCGGCCATGCCCAGCAGCATGCGGCTGTTGCAGTAGGTGCCGCTGTTGTACACCGACAACGCCGCGGTCAGCACCACGAAGTTGAGGATGTGCGCGGCGGTGTTGCTGCCGAGCATCGAGAACACTTGCACGAACGGGCTGCCGCTATAGGAATCGCCGGAGGCGTTCAGGGTCGCCAGCAGGCTGTCCCATGGCGTCAACGACAGCAGGATGACCAGTGCGCCGATGTAGAAAATCAGGATCCGGTAGATCACCTGGTTGATCGCTTTCGGGATCACGGTTTTCGGTTTGTCCGCTTCTGCTGCGGTGAAGCCGAGCATTTCCAGGCCACCGAAGCTGAACATGATGATCGCCATGGCCATCACCAGACCACTGACGCCATTGGGGAAGAAACCACCGTGGGACCACAGGTTGGTCACCGACGCTTCCGGTCCGCCGTGCCCGCTGACCAGCAAGTAGCTGCCCAGGGCAATCATGCCGACGATCGCTACAACCTTGATGATCGCGAACCAGAACTCCGCCTCGCCGAAGACTTTGACGTTGGCCAGGTTAATGAGGTTGATCAGCACGAAGAACCCGGCTGCCGAGACCCAGGTCGGGATCTCCGGTGCCCAGTAGTGGATGTATTTGCCGACGGCGGTCAGCTCCGACATGCCCACCAGAATGTACAGGATCCAGCAGTTCCAGCCCGACAGAAAACCGGCGAAACCGCCCCAGTATTTGTGCGCGAAGTGGCTGAAGGAACCGGCCACCGGCTCTTCGACGATCATTTCGCCGAGCTGGCGCATGATCATGAAGGCAATGAAGCCGCAGATGGCGTAGCCGAGGATCATCGACGGGCCAGCGGATTTCAGTACACCGGCCGAGCCGAGGAACAGGCCGGTACCAATCGCGCCACCGAGGGCGATCAGTTGAATATGACGATTCTTCAGGCCGCGTTTCAGCTCGCCTGAATGCGAGTTTTGTCCACTCATGAAAAGGGTCTCACGCAAGGTTTGATGATGTTCAATAGACGTTGCTGCTCGGTTGCGACTTTAAGCAGCGCCGATCAAACCCCAGCGCAGGCACCAGGAGTTCAGCGTATTTACAACGGTCATGCGTCACCTGTTTGTTTTTATCTGTGACGAAATCGAACCCGACACGCTCGTGACGCGGCGGAGTGAACAAGGCGGATAGCCTTGAGGTTTGCGCAGGTGCGCAGGAGGTCACAGGTAAAACGCGGCGCATTGTACACCGCTAACCCCCTGCTGCCAGACACCGCTGGATCAGCGCGTCGGTTGCCGGGATTGCCTGTGTCCGCCCCGAGGGTTTCGGGCGGCTGCAAAAAGAGAGTCAGACCTTTGCGGGTCGTCGGCGTGAGCGATAGGAAAACCGCCCCACGGGGAGAGATGGAGATGAGTCACGGCGTACATTGCGCCTCCTTTTTGTTATGCACCTGCACGACAGGCATGGGGCGCATGACACCCTTCTGGAGCCGCTGAAACAAGCGGGCCAGAGAGCTGAAAAAGGTCTAAAGGCTCATAGAGCGGAAGAAATTTCTTACGGCTATCGTCGGAGGGTGGTTTCGCGAGGCCAATCGGCAGAAATCGTCAGGTTTTCTTTACGAGGCGTAACACCTATTTTCCACCCTGACTTTGGCAGTGCTCCCACTGACGCCTTCGCGGGCAAGCCACGCTCCTACAGGTATCGCGGCTCACGGAAACGGCACCGAACCTGTAGGAGCGAGGCTTGCCCGCGAAGACGGATTCACAGACAACTCACCACTTAAGTCAGGGCAAAAAAAAAACGCCAACCCGAAGGTTGGCGTTTTTCATCTGCCGCTCAGCCCTTACTCAGGCTTGCGACGACCGAAGCCCGGACGCTGGCCCGAACCGGCTGGAGCGCCGCGGCGCTTGCCCGATGGTTTGTCACCCTCGACCAGCTTGATCCCCGGACGTTTTGGCGCTGGCTTGGCCGGGCGCTTGGTGTCCGAAGGACGATCCGCCACTGGCGTACCGCGACCTGACTCACCACGACCCGCAGGGGCACCGCGGCCTTCGCCACGCTCAGTGCGACCGTTGGCCGGACGCGGCGTGCGTGGACCACGCTCGCCGTCGGCGCGTGGCGCTGCTGGCTTGCGGGCTGGACGCTCGCCTTCGATATGCGGTTCACGGGTATCGCGCGGTGTAGCAGCGGACTGGTTACCGATGGCAGGACGCAACGAACGCACGCGCTCGGTCTTGCCCATCGGACGCGACGATTTACGCTGCATACGGTCGAGCTTGTCTTTGCTCTTGGCATTCATCTGCGGCATGGCCACAGGCGTCAGACCCACTTCCGCACTCAGAATGTCGACTTCGTACTGGCTCATTTCGCGCCAGCGACCCATCGGCAGGTCGGAGTTGAGGAACACCGGACCGAAACGCACGCGCTTCAGACGGCTGACCACCAGGCCCTGGGATTCCCACAGACGACGAACTTCGCGGTTGCGACCTTCCATCACCACGCAGTGGTACCAGTGGTTGAAACCTTCGCCACCTGGCGCTTGCTTGATGTCGGTGAACTTGGCCGGGCCGTCTTCAAGGACGACGCCTGCCTTCAGACGCTCGATCATCTCGTCATCGACTTCGCCACGCACACGTACCGCGTATTCACGGTCCATTTCGTAGGAAGGGTGCATCAGGCGGTTGGCCAGTTCACCGTCAGTGGTGAACATCAGCAGGCCGGTGGTGTTGATGTCCAGACGACCGATGTTGATCCAGCGACCTTCTTTGGGCCGTGGCATCTTGTCGAAAACGGTTGGGCGGCCTTCCGGGTCAAGTCGGGTGCAGATTTCACCGTCGGGCTTGTTGTACATGATCACGCGGCGTACCGACTCGGCGGCTTCTTCGCGCTTGATCACCTTGCCATCGATGGTGATGGCGTCGTGCATGTCGACGCGCTGCCCGAGGGTGGCGTCTTTGCCGTTGACCTTGATGCGGCCGTGGCTGATCCAGGCTTCTACGTCACGGCGCGAGCCGACGCCGATACGGGCGAGGACTTTCTGCAGTTTCTCGCCTGCTGGGCCGATTTCCTGGTCGTCTTTCTGGTCGTTGATACTCATCTGGGCACCTCCCGGTGTGGTCTGTTCAGGCGGCTCTGAATTGAGCGTCCTGAAGCGTTGAAAGCTTGTACTTGGGCGAAGGGATCGCCGAAGGGTCGCGAATCATACGCTCATGTCGGCGTTTGCGCATCAGAGACTAGCTGATGAATGGCCAGTTACCTGGATTTCCGCCGACCGGTGGTACCGAGTTTGATCAGACGCAGCGCTGTTTCGGTGAGGACTGGGCAGACGCTGATGCAGGGGGCTTTCCAACTGTCTCTTATACACATCT
>NZ_JAHBDD010000006.1:0-128875 GCF_019956155.1 Pseudomonas sp. BF-RE-22
CCACCGCCGCCACCACCAGAGCCGCCACCACCCCCACCATCCTTGGCCTGAGCGCTCGATATGCCGGACAGGCTGTCCGGAATCAATACGGTAGACGCCGACAAAACCGCGCCAATGGCTACTGCCAGTAAAAGCTTGTTGATGTGCATGTCGTTCTCCGTCTTTTTATTCAGGTTGGAACGTTGATGAACAATGCAACTTGCTGCTCGATTCAGTGGGAGAACACTGCAACGTTCCGGTTTATTCAGTGGCAACGTCGATGAACGATGAACGGTACGAGTCGACCCTGTCCCGGGGTCAGTGAATGCTCGAGGCCAGTTCGAATATCGGGATGTACATCAGGATCACGATGACCCCGATCAACAGGCCGATGAAGGTCATGAGCAAGGGTTCGAACAAGCGTACGAACCATTCGATCCAGCGGCTGATTTCTTCGTCGTAGAAATCCGCGCTGCGTTCCATCATTTGTCCGAGGTTGCCGGACTGCTCGCCGGCACGCAGCAAGCGCAGGGACACCGGTGTCACGAGGTGATTGAGCTCCAGCGCCGTCGACAGCGATTGCCCCTCGCGCACCCGCTCGCAGGCCTGGTCCAGGCGCACGCGGGAGGCCGCGGTGAGCAGGCCACGGACCATGCCCATGGCGGTGACGAGGGGGATGCCGCCCTGCAGCAGAATCCCCAACGAGCGATAGAAGCGCGCCAGTTCGTACATGAAGATGCGTTGATGGACTGCCGGGAGTTTTTCGATCACCCGGTCCACGCCCCGGCGAAAGGCCGGTTGGCGCTGGAGGAAGGCGAGGGCGACGACGACCGCCGCCAAAGTGCCGAAGAATTCGCCCTGATGAGCATGCAGGAACATCCCGCTGTTCATCAGCACTTGTGACAGCCACGGCAGGTTATTGCCCAGCCCTTCGAACACCAGGCTGAAGCGCGGCACCACGTAACCCATCAGAAACAGCACCACGCCACCTCCCACCACCAGCAACAGCATGGGGTAGATCGATGCGCTGACGATCTTCTGTCGAACCTCGTCCATGCGCTGGCGATAGCTGACATAGCGGCCCAGCGCATCACCCACCGCGCCGGTCTTCTCGCTGGACTGCACCAGCGCCACGTAGAGCGGTGGGAAAACCGCTGACAATTGACCCAACGCCTGGGAGAACGATTTGCCCTCATAAAGCAGGCGCACCAGTTCACTCAAGGTTTTGCGGGCCTGTGGCGCGGTTTCTTTTTCCGCCAGGCTTTCCAGCGCATCGATCAACGGCAGGCCGGCGTTGAGCAGGGTGGTCAGCTCCTGGCTGAACAGCACCAGGTTGAACGTCTCGCGCTTTTGCAGACGCAACGCCCGCCAGTGCTTTTCGGCTTGCAGGCTGACGACCCGCAGGCCCTGGTCTTCGGCAATGCGTCGGGCCTCGCTGTCCCCATGGGCCTCGACCGTCATCGAGACCACGCCAGCCTTGCCGACGGCCTTGAGATGAAAGCGCATGCTCGCCTCCCGTCACTGCCAACTGGTGATTTCGGCGTTTTCGCCTTCGCCGCCGGGTTGACCGTCCTTACCCATGGACAACAGGTCGTATTCACCGTTTTCGCCGGGGTAGCGGTAGGTGTAATTGCGGCCCCACGGATCCTGCGGCAGTTTTTTCGCCAGGTAGGGGCCGGTCCAGCGGGTTTCATCACTGGGCGCGGTGACCAGCGCCTGCAAACCCTGTTCGGTCGACGGGTAATGGCCGACCTCCAGGCGGTACAAATCCAGCGCTTTGCCCAGGCCTTCGATTTGCGCCTTGGCCACCTTCACTTCGGAGCGGCCGAGTTGGGCGAAATACTTCGGCGCGACGATGCCGGCCAACAACCCCAGCACCACCAGCACCACCAACAGTTCGAGCAACGTGAACCCGCGTTGGGCTCGCGGTGAGCCGTTACGCGGGGCACAACACAGACGATGATTCATGATGACCTCACACAGTCGGCAGAAGGGTCGCCACAGAGGCTCATGCAATTGCCATGCTCACCCCCGGACATCCTGCCGCAACCCCTGAATTACTGGCCTTCGCGCTTACGGCACAGTGCTTGCGTATGGCTGGTTCACTACCGGTCATTGGGGCAATAGCCCCATTTTTCGGGGCCGGTCAGGGGAGACAGAATAATGAAAACACTCACCACTGGACTGCTCGGCTGCATGCTGCTGGCAGGCACAGCTCAGGCCGATGTATTCGTTTCCGTGGACAGCAAGGGCAGCTACGTTTTGTCCAATGTCCACCGCCCCGGCCGTACCTATGAACGGGTGATCCGCGAGCCTGAATCGGCGCAGGTCAGCCTTGATCAACAGCCACAGATGATTGCCCGGCAACCCTATGCCGAGCTGGTTTCGGCGGCCGCCAAGGCCAATCAATTACCGGCGGCGCTGTTGCATGCGGTGATCCAGGCCGAGTCCCACTATGACTCCGGCGCGACCTCATCGAAGGGGGCTGGCGGGCTGATGCAATTGATGCCCGACACCGCCCGGGAAATGGGCGTGACCAACGTCTATGACCCCAAGGCCAACATTCAGGGCGGGGCCAAATACCTCAAGCGCCTGATGACCCTGTTTGACAACGACATCGCGCTCGCCGTGGCGGCCTACAACGCCGGGCCGCAAGCGGTGCTGAGCCGTGGCGGGGTGATCCCGCCGTTCGCCGAAACCCGCCGTTATGTGCCGAGCGTGCTGCGCCAGTATCGCCGCTTGCAAGGCCTGGCCGTGGATGCGCCGCTGTGATGGGTGATGGCCCCACATGTGGGGCAACACATTCATCTGTAGGAGCCGGCTTGCCGGCGAAAGCATTTTCACAATCACCACCTGTCCACAAATCCGATCGCCAGCAAGCCGGCTCCTACAGGTGTGGGCGTCTTGGTGGAATCAGAGGGCAACCCGAATGGTGGGGATTGGGTGGGGAATATCCCCCGACTTATCAAGTCGTTTACGTAGCTAGCTGAAAAATAACAAAAAAATTTATGGCATGCGGATTGCTCAAAGGGATTTGTCGAGAATCATTCCCGTGAGTACCCAAAGCGAGGCCCGTGATTATGACCGGCATACCCCACGCTCATCATTTGGTTAACTTGCTGCTGCTTGTTGCACCCCTGTTTGGCATCGAGTTGGCCGAAGCCGCCGTGCGTTGTGAACGAAATCTGGTGGCGAACGTCGTGGCGCTGGATCAACCGCTCATGTTCAACCGCCTCGGCGCACAAAACGCCAACGGCATGATGTTCGCCCTGCGTCGTGATGTGGTCGACGATCACAATGTGTCCCTGGCCTACGGTGGCGCAGCGGTGCCGGGCAAGGTTTCGCTGCGGCCCGACAAGCGTCCGCGTCCATTGGTGTTGCGCGTTGCCGCCGGTGACTGCCTGACCATCAATCTGCAGAACCTGCTGGCCTATCAGGCCAACCCTGGCAGTCACGACAGCGGCGAGGAAGAAGAGGGGGAAATCGAGGGCGAGGTAGAAATCGGCAACGCGGAGCAGTTCAAGGTTGATGAGCAGGTCACCGACCGCCACGTCGGCTTTCAGGTCAACGGTCTGCAGGCGGTCAACAGCATTGACGACATTTCGGCCTACACCGGACGCAACCCCAATACGCTGGTTGCCCCCGGCGCGACCCGTTCCTACACCTTGTACGCCGAGCGTGAAGGGGCGTTCGCCGCCAGCAGCCGCGGTGCAACGTTCGGTGGTGAAGGCGATGCGGGCAACGTCGCCAATGGCCTGTTCGGCGAAGTGGTGGTGGTGCCCAAGGGCGGCCGCACCTATCGCAACACCGTGACCGAAGAAGAAATGCGCCTCGCCAGCACCGGCCGCACGCCGGCCGGTCAACCGATTGTCGATTACCAGGCACGCTACCCGCAGCGTGAACCGTGGATTCGTGAAGGCAAGGCCGGCACGCCGATCATCAACATGGTCGACGGCAACGAAATCATCTCCAGCGAGAGCGATGCGATCGTCATGGGCAGCTACGCCGACGGCAGCTTCCCACCGTCGACCTATCCGCTGGAAGCCATCGGCAAACGCAACCCGGCGCTGCCTAACCGGCTGGAACCGTTCCGCGATTTCGCCTCGCAATTCCAGGATGAAACCGCCGCGACCCAGGCATTCCCCGCGTACTGGGAAGACCCGGTCATGGGCCACGTGCTGGAGCCGACCCGCGATTCGTTCATGATCAACTACGGCTCCGGCGGCATGGGCGCCGAAGTGGTGGCCAACCGGTTAGGCGTCGGGCCGATGCACGATTGCCTGTCTTGTGCCTATGAAGAATTCTTCCTCAGCTCGCACACTGTCGGCGACGTGGCGATGCTGGTGGACGTACCGGCCAACGCCGGTCTGGAAAGCATCCGGCCGGGCGAAACACCGCGCGCCGATCAGGTCGGGGTCAAGGCGACGATGGCGCTGTATCCATCCGAGCCGTCCAACGTCAACCACAGCTACATCGGTGACTTCGTCAAATTCCGCAACACTCACAACGGCCACGAACAACACATCTTCCACCTGCACGGGCACCAGTGGCTGTTCAATCCCAACGACGACAACTCTGACTACGTGGATGCCCAAGGCATCGGGCCGGGCGCCGGCTACACCTATGAAATCGCCAACGGCGGGTCGGGCAACCGCAATCGCGTCGCCGGTGATGCGATCTATCACTGCCACTTCTATCCGCACTTCGCCCAAGGCATGTGGAGCATGTGGCGGGTGCATGACGTGTTTGAAGAAGGCACCCGACTTGAGGTGTCCCAGCAGGGCGCCGACGGTTATCACAGCGAACCTTATGCACTGCGCAGCGGTAAACCGGCCGCTGGCGCCCGGGCCTTGCCCGATGGCGAGATCATTGCCGGCACGCCGATTCCAGCGGTCGTGCCGCTGCCGGGCAAAGCCATGGCGCCGATGCCGGGCAAGGTCGTGGTCGTGCCGAAAGTCGGCGAGACCCTGGTGGCTGGCAATGATGATGAAGACGGCGACGGTGAGCAAAGCGGTGGCGCCCAGGCCATTGGCTCCCTGGCGCTGGTTGACCGCAGCTACGCCAACCGCAACACCGACGGCAGCCTGAAAAACCCTGGATATCCGTTCTGGATCGGCGGCATGGAAAGTTCGGTCGGCCAACGTCCACCAACCCCACCGCTGGACATGCTCGACGCCGCCAAGGCCTATGCCTTGAAAACCAGCGGCAATGCCTTGTGGGCCAACCTCGATCCGGCGCAGTCCGGTGGCTGGGACGGCGGTTTGGGACGCCATTCCCTGGACGGTTTCTCTGCCGGTGGCGAGGCGAACACCGTGACCACCTCGCTGGATTTCTCCAAGGAAGTGACCCGCGCCAAAGCGCTTTACCTGCCGGAAGAGGGCACCGAAGTCGAACAGGCGGCCATGGCCTTCCACGCGAAAAAAGACCACCCGAGCTTCGCCGTGCTGCCCGGCAATCAAATCGTCGCACGCGCCTTCCGCACTAACGGCGCGCTGCCAGTCGCCGGTGCGCCTTTCTACGAACCGTGCATGGACGACCGGCAGAAACGCCTGACCAGCAGCGCCGGCATGGGCGAGTTTTTCAGCGGCGAACGGCTCGACGGCATGTCCTTCAGCGGGGCCTCGACCTTCACGGCTGACCGGCCACGGGTCTACAAAGCGGCGAACATCCAGTTCGATGCGGTCTACAACAAGGTCGGCTACCACTTCCCGCAAGCGCGCATTCTGGCCCTGTGGGAAGACGCCTGGCCGGTGATCACCAAGCAGCGTCCGCCAGAGCCTTTGGTGATGCGCATGAACACCCTCGACTGCGTGCAATACCAGCAAACCAACCTGGTGCCGGCCACCTATGAAATGGACGACTATCAGGTGCGCACGCCGACCGACGTGATCGGCCAGCACATTCATTTGCCGAAATGGGACCTGACGGCGGCGGACGGTTCGGCCAACGGCTGGAACTACGAAGACGGCGTACTTTCCCCCGGTGCGGTGCAAGAACGTATCCACGCCATCCGCGAGTTCAACCAATGCCAGGGCACCGACCCGCGTGACGGCACACCGGCCTGCCCGAAAGCTAAAAACCACCCGTACTTCGGCCAGTTTGGCCGGGCCGACTGGGTCGGGGCGCGCACCGCGATGCAGCGCTGGTTTGCCGACCCGGTGGTGAACAGTAAAGGCGTCGACCGTGGCCTGGGGACCATTTTCACCCACGATCACCTCGGGCCATCGACTCACCAGCAGATTGGTCTGTACGCCACCGTGCTGGCCGAACCGGCCGGTTCCACCTGGTTCCACGCCGAAACCGGCGAACCGTTGTACAGCGGCGCGCGCCAGGATGGCGGGCCGACTTCGTGGCAAGCCGTGGTGTCCACCGGCGATCTGGATGGCGACGGCAAGAACGACAGCTTCCGTGAGTTCTTCCTTGAGTACAGCGACTTCCAGCATGCCTATGAAGCCGGTGTGTACGTGGGCGCGGGTCCCAATGGGGTGCCGAATCCACAAGCGTTCCCGGCCACTGCGGACAGTTTCCGCTACGCGATCAATCCGCCGGTGCGCAACAACGCCAGCACCCTGTTGGACGGCATTCTCGAAGTGCAGGGCGGTATGGTCCCCGGTTGTCCGAGCCGGCCGTGCCCACAAGCGATCTCGGTCGATGACCCCGGCATGTTCGTGGTCAACTACCGCAACGAACCGCTGGCCCTGCGGGTATACGACCCCTACAAGATCGGCCCGGACGGCAAGCGCGGCATGCAGGCCTACGGCCTCGGCGGCGATCTGGCGTACGCCATGCAAAGCCGCACCGACCGTGCGATCCCGGCGATGAACCAGGCGCCGAACCTGATCACCGCTGCCACCGGCCCGACTGGCGGCACCACCTTGTTCCCGCCGCACATCAACCGTGGCGGCGCGGAACCGGGTGATCCGTTCACGCCGATGCTGCGTACCTACACCGGTGACAACGTGCGGCTGCGGGTGCATGCCGGCGGTCACGAAGAAGAGCACAACGTGACCCTGCACGGCGTGAAGTGGCTGCAAAGCGGTTCCGGTTACGGCAACAGCTCAAACTCGGGTTGGCGCTCGTCGCAAATGATCGGGATCTCCGAGCAGATGGGCTTCATTGCGCCGGTCTCGATGCTGTCCAGCTCGGCGGCGACCACGGGTGATTACCTGTACTCGATGGACGCCTCCCTCGAAGGTTACTGGAGCGGGATCTGGGGCGTGATGCGTAACTACACGGCCCAGCGCAGCGATCTGTTCGCGCTGCCGAACAACCCGAAACCGGCGGGGATGCGCAACACCGTGGCGTTCGACGGCACCTGCCCACGGATCAGCGCCAACCCGAACGGCATCGGCACCCGGCCGACCGTGCAACGCAACTATGAAGTGGTCGCGGCACTGGCCAACGACATTCTCGGCAATCCGCTGAACCTGGTCCTCGGCGATCCAGAGGGCATCGGCCAGCATGTCGGCGGGCCGTTGAATCCGGCGGGCGGCACCCTGGTGTACAACTCGCGGGTGGTCAATATCCCGCAGGTCACGGTGACCGATCCGGAGGATGGCGAAACCATCACCATTGGCGGGCAAAGCGGTCCGCTGCATGACCCGACCGCGATCATTTACGTGCGCAAGGCTGACCTCGACACGGTCACCGGCAAGCTAAAACCCGGTGTGCCTGTCGAACCGCTGGTGCTGCGCGCAACGGCGGGGGACTGCATCAACATCACCCTGGAAAACCGTCTGCCCATGGTCATGCCGGACCTGACCCAGACGGCGGTGATGCAAGGCATCGTCAAACGCGATCGCAACAGCGGACAGGGCTCGACCACCTTCAGCAACAACCTGATGCGGCCGTCCAGCCACGTGGGTCTGCACGCGCAATTGCTGGCGTACGACATCACCAAATCCGACGGCACCAACGTCGGCGCCAACCCGATCCAGACCGTGCCACCGCGGGTTGGCAACAGCGGCGCCTACCCGACCCGTACTTATCAGTACTACGCCGGGCACCTGGAGCGTGAAGGCAAACCGATCACTCAACTGGGCCGCAACGTCGACAACATCAACGCCACGGCCGTGGAGTTCGGCGGGTTGAATTTCACCCCGGCGGACGTGATCAAGCAACCGCAGAAAGGCCTGGGTGGCGCGATGAGCATCCTGCCGGTCGGTGCTACCTGGGTGGACGACGCGCGCAAAGTCACGGCGACGGTCACCGCACCGGGGCAGACCCCTTACCGCGACTTTGCGATGGTCTGGCAGAAAGCCTTGAACATTCGCTGGGCCAATGGCCGGCCGGTGGAAGGCATCGCTGCCGAAGGCCTCGGTGTGCCGACCGATCCGCAGGACAACTCGAGCATGGCCATCAACTACAAGGCCGAGCCGATATGGTTCCGCTTCGGCCTGGCGCCGGATGCGCCGTTCGGTCACGCCGACGGCGCGGGTTACGGCGACGTGCCCAACGCGCACATGGCGTACAGCAATGCGCTGGTGGGCGGCGATCCGCAGACGCCGGTGCTCTATGTGAAACCGGGGCAACCGTTTCGCACGCACATCCTGATGCCATCCGGGGGTAGCCGCGGCACGACCTTCCAGCTGGACGGTCACGTCTGGTCGGTCAACCCGTTCCAGTCGGAGAAGAGTGACACCAGCGGTTATCCGATGAGTACGCCTGGCGTGGGTTCGGTGCGGTTCGGGCTCAACCCGATGTCGATGTACATCGGCGCCCGCGAAAGCATCCTGCCGGCGGCGCACTTCAGCTTCATGCACCCGAGCGCCGGGGGCAGCAACGCGATACCGGGCGACTACCTGTTCCGCGATTACGGCGCCTACGGCAATACCGCCGGGCTCTGGGGCTTGTTGCGAGTGACCAACGAACCTGAACCGGCACCGTAGACGTTGTGCGACACCAGCCCTGTAGGAGCGAAGCTTGCTCGCGAAGGGGACACCTCGGTTGTAGGTGGTATGGCGGATGACGCCTTCGCGGGCAAGCCTCGCTCCTACAAGGGATCGGGTTCGCACAGGGCAAATTGTAGGAGCTGGCTTGCCAGCGATGGCGGCCGCAAGACAGGCGCAGATCTGTAAGGGGAGAAGGTGACATGAACAGGACCACTGCAATTGCCGGTTGTGCGCTGGTTGTCGGGCTGGCGCTGATCTGGCTGGGCGTCTGGCGCACGACTCCGCCCGACATGCTCAGCGAGATAGCGCTACCGGACACCTGGAGCGGTCAGACGCTGGAGCGTGACGGCGTGTCCGTAACCCTGCAAATGCAGCCATTGGCCGAGGACGGTGTGCTGCGCGAAGGCGAGTTTGCCGACGTGCTCTTCCGGGTCAGTGACAGCGCTTCGGGCCAACCCCTTTCCGGCGTCAACCCCGGTGCCTGGCTGGACCCGGAAACCGTTGCCGCCGACCTGGCCCAGGGCCGTGACCGGAGTTGCAAATCCCGGGTCGGGGTGTTCCTGAAATCGAGCATCGGCGCACGGCCGCTGCTCGACCTGAACAGCTATTTCCTGCTGGTGATGAACCGTGATGCCAGCGTCTCCGTGGTCGACCCGTCGGTCTCGGTGGGCGGTATCACCAGCACCATGGCCCGCATCGACCTCAAGCGGCCGCCGATGGATTGGGTCACACCGAAGGACAACAAACGCGTATTCATCTCCATGCCCACCGCCGGCGAAGTGGCGGTGATCGACAGCGAGCAGTTCAAGTTGATCGCCTCGGTGGCCGCCGGCACCCACCCGGTGCGCGTAGCGTTGCAACCGGACGAGCGCCTGCTGTGGGTCGGCAACAATGCGCCGAAGGCCGAAGCGTCCGGGGTCACCGTGATCGACAGTCAAAGCCTGAAGCCGCTCAAACACCTGGCCACCGGCGCCGGGCATCACGAAATCGCCTTCAGCAAGGACAGCCGGTTTGCCTTCGTCACCAACCGCGACGACGGCACGCTGAGCATCATCGACATCGCCAGCCTGACCCTCAGCAAGCAACTCAAGACCGGCTCGCACCCTTTGTCGGTGGCGTACTCGCCGCTGTCCCAGGCGGTGTATGTCGCCGACGGCAAGGACGGCACCGTGACCGTGGTCGATACCGCCAGCCTCGACGTGCGCCGGGTGATCAAGATGAAACAGGGCCTGGGCCCGATGGGGTTCAGCGCCGACGGTCGATTTGGCATCGTCCTCAACACCCTGGAAAACCAGGTGGCCGTGATCGATACCGCCACTGATTCGCTGGTCCATGAACTGGACGTGTCCGCCGAACCGTATCAACTGGTGTTCACCAAGGCTTACGCCTATGTGCGCGGGCTGGCGTCGCCCAAGGTGACGATGATCAACCTGTCGTCGCTCGGCGAAGGTCGCCAGCCGATCAGCCAGGGTTTCGAAGCCGGGCCCCAGGCGCCACGGCTGGCCGGTGATTTGCCACTGGCGTCGAGCCTTGCGGTATCGCGGGACGACAACGCGGTGTTTGTGGTCAACCCGGTGGACAACACCACCTATTTCTACGCCGAAGGCATGAACGCCCCGATGTCCGGTTACCCCAATCGCGGGCAAGTGGCGCGGGCGGCGATGGTCATCGACCGCAGCCTGCGCGAAGTCGAGCCGGGGCTGTACAGCGCGCGGGTCAAACTGCCGCCGGCAGGGCGTTTCGACGTAGCGTTCCTGCTCAACCAGCCAAACATCATCCATTGCTTCACGACGCTGGTTGAACCGGATACCCGCCTCAGCCGACACCCCGGCGTACCGAAAGTCGAATTCCTGCTCGACAACGCCACCGCCGCCCTCGGCAGCCCGTACACCGTGCGCTTTCGCATCGTTGAGGGCCAACAGAAAGCCCAGCGCAGCGGCGTGAAAGACGTGCAGGTGCGCTACTTCCGCGCCCCGACTTCGCGGGCTCGGGAAGTCGCGGCCCTTGAGGTCGGCAACGGAATCTACGAAGCCCCAGTGACGCTCGACCAGAACGGCGCCTGGTACCTGCACGTGCGTGCGGCGTCCCTTGGCGCGAATTTCGATGACAAGACCTTTGCCAGCGTTCGGGTCCTGCCCGGCGATGCCCGTTGAAGAGGAAATTGACATGAACCGATTCGCACACCGTGGACTGCTGACGTTCTGCCTGTTGACTGTCGGCGTGGGGCAAGCCCTGGCGCACTCGGCGGATGAACACGCCGGGCACGACATGCCGGCCAAAGGCGCCCGTTCGGAAAGCGCCCAGGTCAAGTTCGCCGACGTCGCGCTGGTGGACCAGAACGGCAAACCGGTGCGTCTGGAGAAGGATCTGGTGACCAACAAAATCGTGGTCATGAGCTTCATTTACACCAGTTGCACCACGGTGTGCCCGGTGGTGTCGTCGATCATGGGCAAAGTGCAGAAACAGCTGGGCGCGCGGGTGGGCACCGAGGTGCAACTGGTATCGATCAGCATCGACCCGCAGCGCGATGACGCCAAACGCCTGAACGCCTACGCCCGCAGCTTCCAGAACGGTCCGGGCTGGAGCTGGCTGACCGGCAGTGCGCAATCGATCGACGCCACCCTCAAAGGCCTCGGCACGTTCAGCGGCGACTTCAAGAACCACCAGCCGCTGATCCTCGTCGGCGACGGCAACAGCCGCCACTGGACGCGCTATTACGGCTTCACCGACCCGACCGTACTGACCCGTGAAGTGGAGAAACTCAGCGGACAGCGCAACAGCCACGCCAAACACACTGCCATTGCCATGGAGCAGCAACCATGAGAGTCATCGACTGGGTTGCGTTGAGCCTGTGCTTCTGGATTTTCAGCTCGTTGGCCTTCGCTCACGAAGGGCACGAAGAACCCGCACCCGTCGTGGCCACCGCGCAACCGGCGAGCGGCACGCGCGATGCGAAAACCTGGTTCACCGACACGCCGTTGCAGGACCAGAACGGCGAGACCCTGCGCTTCTACAGCGACGCGCTGCATAACCGCGTGGTGCTGCTGAACGTGATTTTCACCAGTTGCACGGATGCCTGCCCGCTGATCACTCGCAAGCTCAAGGACGTGCGTGAGTTGCTGGGCGACAAAGCAGACGGCATTACCTTTATCTCCCTTACCAGTGATCCGCTGCGGGATACCCCGGCGGTACTCAAGGCTTACACCTTGAAGCAGGGCGTCAATGGCCCCCACTGGCTTTTTCTCACTGGCGACAAGGCGCAAATGGATCTGGTGCTGGGGCGCATCGGCCAGATCGTGCCGACTCCCGAGCAACATTCAACGCAGCTGATTGTGGGTGACGTGGCCAACAAACGCTGGAGCAAAATCCGCCCCGATGCCCCGGCCGCCGCCATTGCCCAGCGCTTGCAATTGCTGACAATGCCCGTGGCCGGCCGCTGAGCCCGCACCATGAAAATCTCCCTGATCCTCGGCCTGTTCCTGATCGGCAATCTTCATTGCTCCGCCGATACGTTGCCCTTGAACCCTGACGAAAGTGCCGGCAAACGGCTGTACCGCGAGGGCGTGTCGGGCAGCGGTGAACCGATCATGGCGCGTATCGGGGCGACGGGCATGTTGCTGCCGGCCACCAGCCTGCCGTGCGCCAACTGCCACGGTGCCGATGGCCTGGGCCGGCCCGAGGGCGGGGTGCGTCCACCCGATCTGAGCTGGTCGCGGCTGACCAGCACCTATGGCCAACGGCACGTCAATGGCCGCAACTACCCGGCGTACACCGACGGCACCCTGGCGCGGGCGATTCAGGAGGGGCGCGATTCCGCCAACAATCGCCTCGACCCGGCGATGCCGCGGTTCGTGCTATCGATGAAGGATCAGCGCAACCTCACGGCCTACCTCAAACGCCTCGCTGATGAGCGCGACCCCGGCCTGACGCCTGACAGCTTGCACCTGGGCACGTTGTTGCCGAGTCAGGGACCGTTGGCGGAAGAGGGCGCGACGGTGGCGGCGGTACTCAAAGGCAGCGTGGCGCGAATCAACAAGGCGGGGGGGATTCATGGCCGGCAGGTGCGCCTGACGATCCTCGACCCGGGGCCGGACCCTGTCAGTGCCGGGCGGGCGCTGGATCAGTTGATCTATCAAGAGCAGGTGTTTGCACTGATTGCGCCACTGGCGCCGGCACTCGACACGCAACTGGTTTCGCGTCTGGAGCAGGCGGGCATTCCGTTGATCGGTCCGCTCTCGTTGCAGGGTACGGCGCAGAGCAGTCGACAGATTTTTGAACCGATGCCAGGGGTGCGCGAGCAACTGATCGCCCTGGCCGATTACGCCACCGGGAGTTTGCGCGTGCTCCAGGGCCCGACGCTGATTACCTACACGGACGATCCCGGTCAACGACTGGCGGCTCATACCCTGCGTCAGTATTTGCAAGATCACGCCTGGCAAAATGTCAGCCTGCAGGCCTACGACCCGGTAAAGGACCAACTGCCGCTGGGCTCGCGCTCATTGTTTTACCTGGGCTGCGGTAGCGATTTCAGCCTGCTCGCCGAAAGGTTGCAGAGGGCGGGGCAGGTTCCTTACCTGTTCGCCATGGCGAATCAGGTGGCGGGTGACCTTTTGCGAGTGCCCAGTGGTTTTTCCCGGCGGTTGTTCTTGTCCTATCCGTTCGTGCCCAGCGACTGGACCCTGGCCGGGCGCCTGGCCCTGATCCAGTTGCGCGAACAGCAGGGGCTCGGTGGCCAGCACGCGGTGCTGCAAGTCGGCGCGTTCAGTTCGATGCTGCTGCTCAGCGAAGGCATGAAGCAGGCCGGGCGCGACGCCAGCCGCGAGAAGCTGATCTATGCGCTGGAAGGCCTGCATGACTTCGACACCGGGCTGACCCCGCGCCTCAACTTCGGGCCGGGCCAGCGGCTGGGCTTGAGCGGCGCGCATATCGTCACCGTGGATTTGCCCGACCAGCGCTTCTACCTGGTCGCCCCTTACAAGCCCATTACCGCGAAACCCTGACCGGAGGCCTCGATCATGACGCTCAAGACTCTGTTGATCCTGCTGACCCTATGGCTGCCCGTGGCGTTCGGCAGCAATGGGCCGGTCGCCGCGCGGGTCAATGGCGAGGAGATTTCCCAGTTCCGCCTCGAACGCTATTTTGCCGAGTACCTGGAGGACCAGGGCCGGGCGCTGGGCAGCATTCGTAATCCCAAGGCGTACAAGCAACTTCGGCAAAAGGCGCTGGACGCATTGATCGACCGCGAGTTGCTGTGGCAGGAAGCGGTCAAGCGTGGGGTGGTGATCAGCGATGCCACCGTGCAACGCCAGGTTGAACAGACCCGGCAGGCCATTGGCGGTGCCGAGAAATTCGCTCGACGCCTGGAAGACGCGGGTTTCGACGAGGCCGGTTTTGTCGAATACACCCGCCGTGAACTCGCGGCTCAGCAGGTGTTTGCCGAGCTGACCAGCGTCGAGGGGCCGGACGAAAAACAGGTCCGCGCGTTCTATGAAGAACACCGTGCGCAGATGAGCCAGCCCGAAGCGGTGCAGGCGCGGCACATCCTGATCAAGGTTGCCCAGGACGCCGATGCCGCCACAGTCGAAGCGGCGCGGCTACGCTTGGTGCACATGCAGGCGACAATCCGCCAGGGCGCGGACTTCGCCAGCGTGGCCCGGACGGGGTCCGAAGATGCCTCGGCGAGTGAGGGCGGAGATCTGGGCTATTTTCCACGTGGACGCATGCTGCCAGCGTTTGAAGCGGCAGCCTTTGCCCTGGCACCGGGCGCAGTGAGTGAGCCGGTTCGCACGGCACTGGGCTGGCACTTGATCCAGGTGCAGAACCACAGGGAGGTGACCGATGTCACAGAGGTGCAAGGGCTTGAGATGGTCAGGGCGTACCTCGACCGACAGCAACAGGCTCAGGTTCGCCTGCAGGTTTTGGCGCAACTGCGATCGCGTAATCGAATCGAACGAATTGACGATGAATGAAGGTTCCCCCCCAATAGTGGGGAAAAGCTTCAGGGCAATTCCGTGTGCGCCCCCGCCTTTGGGGGGGCGGTGTATTTGGGCGGAAAGGCTTTTTTATGAAAATCAAACACATGCAGTGGTGAAACACCCGGCACCCAGCCTGGCATGAAGTGTGCGTTAGCCTCGGTAAGGCGAGCACTCTGCCAGGTTCGGAACTCGGGCCTGCGGTTTCAAGGAGTCCACCTTGTTAAACAAAGTACTGGTTGTCGATGACGAACAGCTTCTTGCACAAAACCTCAAGGATTACCTTGAGGCGCAAGCACTGGACGTCCGGGTTGCACATGACGGTGCGGCGGCTATCGGCGAAGCCGAGCAGTTTGCACCCGATGTGATGGTGTTCGATTACCGCTTGCCCGATATGGAAGGCTTTGAGGTGCTCGATGCCATCCGCCGGAACAGGAACTGTCATTTTGTGCTGATTACCGGGCACCCGACCGCTGAAGTCTGTGAGCGGGCCCGGCAGGTGGGAGTCAGCCATATCCTGTTCAAACCGTTTCCAATGGCGGAACTGGCCCGTGCAGTCTGTGACCTTCTGGGGATGGAGCGCGAACCCAAAGCAGGCGCGCGCACATCCGAGGGGTTTGTCGAACGACGCCAGAGCAGGACCGAGAGTTTCCCGCTGCAGTTGTACGACGGCAGTTGGGTGCTGGCGGATCGTCGACGCAATCCCTCGACGTCCAAGGCACCAGACGACGAACAATTGCTCACCGGGGAGTAGTGGCGCGACCAGCCGTTGCGGTAACCGCCGTAATTGCTCGCCGCGTCGACAGGGCTCAAAGCCCCCGGCGTTGGAGAGCAAGCCATGGACCGTCTATCCCTTGCCGTCGAACCGGCGCAGTTGGAATCCGTACCGTCGCGCTTTTCCAGTGAGCAATTGGCCCAGGCCCGATCACTGGCCGCCAGTTCCGGCGAGCGGATGCTCGAAGCCCTCGGGGTGTTGTGCGAACTGGCCCCCATGCCCTTCATCCAGTGCCTCGGCGCCACCCTGCATTATCCGGTGCTCGACACCGACAACCTGTTCAAGTCCACTCCCGTATTCGACAGGGTCACCCTGGCCCAATGCCTCAAGCGCGAATTCATCCTGCTGCGTCACGACGAGGAGATCATCGGCGTGTTCGCCGATCCGTTCGACACGTCGCGCCTGGCCTGGATCGATGACTGCCTGCACGGCGCGCCGCTGTACCTGGTGCATGCCGACGACCTGAAAGCCTATCTGGCACGTCACGAAGAGAGCTTCCATGCGGTGGAATCGCTCAACGCCCAGGCCGATGCCAACATCGAAACCGACACCCTGCAAAGCCTGTCTCTGACCAGCATCAGCGAAGACGCCAGCGTCGTCGTCAAACTGGTCAACTCGACCCTGTACGACGCCTTGAAAATGCACGCCAGCGATATCCATTTGGGCACCACCGGCAGCGGCCTGGTGATCAAGTACCGCATCGACGGCGTGCTCAACAACATCAGCAAGATCCAGGGCAGCGAGTTCGCCGAGCAGGTGATTTCCAGGGTCAAGGTCATGGCCGAACTGGACATCGGCGAGAAGCGCGTGCCTCAGGACGGTCGCTTCAAGATCGGCATCAGTGGCCGGCAGATCGACTTCCGGGTCTCGATCATGCCGAGCATCTTCGGTGAGGACGCGGTGCTGCGGGTGCTCGACAAACAGGACCTGGCGGACAAGGTCTGCGGTGTGCAGTTGCAGGCCCTGGGCTTTGAAGACGAAACCTTGCGTCAACTGCGCAGGCTGGCCGCCGAACCCTACGGCATGGTGCTGGTGACCGGCCCCACCGGCAGCGGCAAGACCACCACGCTGTACGCGATGATCACCGAGATCAACCACGGCGTGGACAAGATCATCACCATTGAAGACCCGGTGGAATATCAGTTGCCGGGCGTGCTGCAAATCCCTGTGAATGAAAAGAAAGGCCTGACCTTCGCTCGTGGCTTGCGCTCGATCCTGCGTCATGACCCGGACAAGATCATGGTCGGTGAAATCCGTGACCCCGACACCGCGCAAATCGCCGTGCAATCGGCGCTCACCGGCCACCTGGTGTTCACCACGATCCACGCCAACAACGTGTTCGATGTCATCGGCCGGTTCACCCAGATGGAAATCGATCCCTACAGCCTCGTCTCGGCGCTCAATGCCGTGCTGGCGCAGCGCTTGATCCGCCTGGTTTGCACCAGTTGCAGCGCGCCGTGCACCCCGACCGATGACGAACTGCTCGCTTCGGGTCTCGACCCCCACAACGTCGATCACTTCCACTTCGTTCACGGCAAGGGCTGCGGGCATTGCCGGGGCACCGGTTATCGCGGGCGTACGGCGATCGCCGAGCTGCTGCACCTGGACGACGAGCTGCGGCAGATGATCGTCGAGCGCCAACCGATTTCGAAAATCAAAACCCATGCGTGCAAACGAGGCTTGCGCTTGCTGCGCGAGTCGGCGCTGGAACTGGTTCAGGAAGGGCGCACCACACTCGAGGAGATCAATCGTGTCACTTTTGTCTCGTGATCGTTTTATCGCCGTGCTCGGCGCCAGTGGGGTCGGCCTCGGCCAGCGCCGTGGCAGCGAAACCCTGTGGCTGGGCAGCGTCGGTTTTATCGACGAAGGCTTCCACGCCTGGGCGGTGGCGCTGGACACCCTCGATCATCTGCTGGCCGATCACACCCACGCCGGTGCCGAGTTGAGCGTGGTGATTTCCGGGCACTTCAGCCGTTTCTGCCTGGTGCCCTGGAGCGAACAGATCAGCAGCCCTGACGAATTGCTCGGGTTTGCCCGGCTGTGCTTCGAAGACCTTTACGGCGTGCCGACGCAACCCTGGAGCCTGGTGCTCTCGCCGGAACCGGCCGGCTACGACCGGGTCGCCAGCGCACTGCCACAGGATTTGCTGACGCGTCTGCGCACCCTGGTCAGCGCCCGGGGCCTGCGCCTGCGTTCGGTGCAGCCGTACCTGATGACGGCGTTCAACCACTTCGATAAAAGCCTCGATACCGGCGACTTCCTGTTCGTGGTCGCCGAGCCGGTACGCAGCGTATTGCTGCTGGCCCGGGAAGGCCGCTGGGCCTCGGTGCGTTCGGTGGGCACCGGCGACAGCGACGCCGCACTGACCGCGTTGATCGGTCGTGAAAGCCAATTGCAGGCCTCCACCAGCGAGCGGCCACTGAACGTTTACCTGCATGCGCCCGCGCGTATCGATGTGCAACCCGACATTCCCGGCGTGCACTTGCGCACCCTTGAAGAAGACCGGACAACCGTACGCGATGGCTTGTACGTCATGTCCCGGGCGGTGGCCTGACATGCGCGCCCTGATGCTCGACTTTCAGCCGCGCCGCCGCTCGGGCCCCCTGGGCTGGAGCCTGCTGGCCGTGGGCGTGGTGTTGAGCCTGATTTGCGTGCTGGTTCAGCAACACCTCAGTGATCAGACCGCGCAACAACAGGGCCATCTGCAAACCGCCCAGCGCGTCCTCACCGGCGACAATGGCGGCACGGTCAGCCTGACCCCGGCGCAAATCCGCGAGCAGGCACAAAACCTCGCCGAGATGCGCAAGGTCTCGCAGCAACTGCGCCGGCCGTGGGAGCGCCTGTTCGCCATGCTCGAAGCCATGCCCCGGGGCGATATCGCCTTGCTGACCCTGACCCCCGATGCGCGCAAAGGCCAGGTGCGGATCAGCGCCGAGGCGAAAGACCTCGACGCCATGCTCGACTTCCACCGCAACCTGGAGGCCAGCGACGAGCTGTCCGATGTGTCGCTGCTGAGCCACGAAATCGTGGCCAACGTGCCCGAGCACCCGGTGCAATTCAACCTGTCGGCTACCTGGGAGATTGGCGATGCAAATCCCTAGACTGATCGTCCACGAATACCTGCAAGGCCTGGGCATTCCCGGTCTGGCAGGGATGGCGCTGCTGGCGTTGGCGTCGGTCTATGGCCTGGCGGGCTTGATGCCGGACTGGCAGTCGCTGCAACAGCTCAGCCAACAGACCCGCGAAGCCGGTGAATACCTGGCCAGGGTTGAGGACGGCAGCGTCGCCGCGCCGGTGGTGCCACAACGTCAGCTCGACGATTTCCGCAGCAAGCTGCCTTCGCAGCCGCAAGCCACGGTGGCGATCGACAAGATCTACGCGTTGGCGGCCCAGGAACACATCACCCTGGCACGCGGTGAATATGCCCTGGGCATCGACCCCAAGACCCATCTGGCGCGCTATCAGATTCTGCTGCCGGTGCGTGGCAGCTACCCGCAACTGCGGCGCTTCCTGCATGCCTTGCTCGGTCAGTTGCCGGCGGTGGTGGTGGAGGACGTGGAGTTCCAGCGTAAAAAGATCGCCGACACCGACCTGACCGGGCGGATCCGCATGACCCTCTACCTGTCGAGGTCATGATGAATACCAAACGCGTAGCGGGGTGGGTGGGGTTCTTCGGCGTAGCGGCGGGGTTGGCCTGGTTGCCTGATTACTGGATGTCGGCGGACGACGGCGAGGCGGCCGTCACCGTCGTGGCCACGGCGGCCAACAGCAAAACCCGCGGTGCCCTGCCTGCCGCGCCAGCCACCGGCAAAGCCGCTGTGATCAAGGACTTGAGCCCGGCGGGCGACCTGTTCGCCGCCCGCAGCTGGAAGGCTGAACCGACGCTCGCCAGCGTCACTGAACAACCCGTCAACGTGACCCCGGTGGTGACCGTCCCCAGTGCACCGCCAATGCCTTTCCAGTTTATCGGGCGCATGGATGATCGTTCAGACCAGCAAGTGTTTCTGCTGAGCGGAGAAAAAATATACGTCGTACGCAAAGGGGATGTGATCGACGAAACCTGGCGGATCGTGGGCATTTCCGATGTGGAACTGAGCCTCGTCTACCTGCCTTTGCATTTGTCCCAGACCTTGTCTATGGGGAGCACGCCATGAATAGATCCCGTTTGCTGATGAGCTTTTGCTGTGCGTGTGCCGGGCTGGTGGCGTGCAGTTCTGCCCAGGTCGCCAACAAGGAAGCGTCCGAGCTGATCGAGCAGGGTCAATACGAGGCCGGCCTGGCGCGTATTGAAGAAGGGCTGCGGGAAAACCCTCGTAATACCGAACTGCACCTGGCCCGCAACTCCGCCCACGCCAAGGCGATTACCGCGCTGCTGACCGAGGCTGACACCGACCGTTCGCACCGGGACTTCGCCGCCGCGCGCGTCAGCTACAACCGGGTGCTGACCATCGAACCGAACAACCGGCGTGCCCAGGATGCAATGCGCCAGCTCGACTACATGCGCAGCCTCGATGAAAAACTCGAGCTGGCCCGTGGCGACTTGCGTCGCGGCGACATCTACGGGGCCGACCGTCAGGTCAAACAGATCCTCGAACTGGACCCGAAAAATGAAGGCGCCCTGGAACTGCAAAGCAACATCCGTCTGGTCCAGAGCCGCAACGTCATCCAGTACCCACAACTGCGCACACGCCTGGAACGGCCCGTGACCCTGGAGTTTCGCGACGCCAACCTGAAAACCATTTTCGAGGTGCTGTCCCAGGTCGCCGGGTTGAACTTCATCTTCGACAAGGACCTGCGCCCGGACATGAAAGCCACGATCTTCGTGCGTGACGTACGCATCGAAGACGCTGTGGAACTGCTGCTGCAACAGAACCAGTTGCATCAGAAAGTGGTGAACGAAAACACCTTGCTGATCTACCCGGACTCACCGCAAAAGCTCAAGGATTACCAGGAGCTGGTGATGCGCACCTTCTACCTGACCAGTATCGATGCCAACACCGCGCTGAACATGATCAAAACCATGCTCAAGACCCGCGACGTGTTTGTCGATGAGCGCCTCAACACCCTGACCATGCGCGACTCCGAAGACGCGATCCGCATGGCGGAAAAACTCCTGCAATCGCAAGACCAGTCCAACCCCGAAGTGGTGCTGGAAGTGGAGGTGATGGAGGTCGCCACCCAACGGATTCTCGACCTCGGCCTGCAATGGCCGAACACCTTCGGCGTGGTCAACGGCGACGGTTCGCCGGTGCAGATTCTCGATCAATTGAAAGGCATCGACTCCAGCCGGATCACCATCTCGCCTTCGCCGCAGGCCAAGATCAATGCCCAGGACAACGACATCAACACCCTGGCCAGCCCGGTGATTCGTGTCAGCAACCGCGAGCAGGCGCGCATCCACATTGGTCAGCGCGTGCCGATCATCAGCGCCACGTCGGTGCCGTCGACCCAAGGCCCGGTGATCACCGAAAGCGTCACCTACCTGGACGTCGGTCTGAAGCTGGAAGTGCAGCCGACCGTGCACCTGAACAACGAAGTGGCGATCAAGATCGCGCTGGAAGTGAGTAACGCCACGCCACTGGAACCGACCCGCCAGGGCACGATTCCGGTGCAGGTCGATACCCGTAACGCCCAGACCACCCTGCGCCTGCATGACGGCGAAACCCAGATTCTCGCCGGCCTGATGCGTAACGACCATGGCGCCACCGGCAACAAGATTCCGGGGCTTGGCGACATTCCTGGCCTGGGCCGGTTGTTCGGCAGCAACAAGGACAACGTCAGCAAATCGGAACTGGTGCTGTCGATCACGCCACGGATCGTGCGCAACCTGCCGTACCAGAGCCCGTCGGACATGGAATTCCCGACCGGCACCGAAACCAGCATGCGCATTCAGGCACCGGACCGGCAGATGGAACCGCCCATTCAGAACGAGCACATCGATCGGCCGGTGGCGGCTTCAACCACTCAAGTGTTTATCGAGAAGCCTTGATCATGAGCGCCTCGCAACGCGGTTTTACCCTGATCGAAGTCGTGGTGACGCTGGCCCTGGTCGGCTTGCTGGCCGGCATGGCCGCGCCGCTGACCGAGACCGTGGTGCGCCGGGGCAAAGAGCAGGAACTGCGCACCGCGCTGTACCAGATTCGCGATGCCATCGACGCGTACAAACGCGCATTCGACGCCGGTTACATCGAGAAGTCCCTGAACAGCAGCGGCTATCCGCCGAACCTGAAAGTGTTGGTGGAGGGGGTGCGCGATGTGCGCAGCGCCAAGGGGGCCAAGTTCTATTTTCTGCGGCGCGTGCCCCATGACCCGCTGAAGCCGGTCAAGCGTGACGACGACGGCGGCTGGGGTTTGCGCTCCTATGACAGCACGGCTCAAAACCCGCGTGAGGGCCAAGACGTCTTTGACGTTTATTCCCAGGCGCGTGGCAAAGGGCTTAACGGCATCGCCTACCGGGAGTGGTGAGCTTATGCGTCGGGAAAAGGGGTTTACCCTGCTGGAACTGATGGTGGTCATGGCAATCATCGCAACCCTGATGACCATCGCCTTGCCACGTTATTTCAACAGCCTCGAGGCCTCGAAAGAGACCACGCTGCGCCAGAGCCTGTCGGTGATGCGCGAAGCCCTGGATCACTACTACGGCGACACCGGGCGTTATCCCGATTCCCTTGAGCAACTGGTGGAACAACGCTACCTGCGCAACCCGCCGATGGATCCGATTGCCGAACGCAAGGACCTCTGGGTCATGGTCGCACCACCGGACGGCGTACCGGGTGGCGTCGCCGATATCAAAAGCGGGGCCACAGGGAGGGCGCGTGATGGCAGCCTCTATTCCGAGTGGTAAACCTTCGAACGAGGGCGGTTTCACTTACCTGGGCGTGCTGTTCCTGATCATGCTGATGGGCATGGGCCTGGCCACTGCCGGCGAGTTGTGGTCAACCCTCTCGCGCCGTGATCGTGAGCGCCAGCTGCTCTGGGTCGGCACGCAATACGCCCAGGCATTGCGCAGCTACTACCGCAGTTCACCAGGCTTGGCGCAATACCCGAAGGAGCTGGTAGACCTGTTGCAGGACGAGCGTTTTCCCAGCCCAAAACACCATATCCGGCAGCTGTATCCGGACCCGATCGGCGGCGGCGAATGGAGCCTGATGCGTGGTTTCGACGGCCGCATCACCGGCCTCAACAGCGCCTCCACGGACACGCCGCTCAAGCAGGCGGACTTCCCCTCTCAGTGGTCGGATTTTGCCGGTATGGCGAGTTACAAGGACTGGCAGTTCGTGGCCGAGAAAGCCTTTCTCGAGGGCACATCGGGACCTGCCAAGGGCCAGTCACAATCGCCCGAAGCGTTGCTGCCATGAATCGATTCTGCGTGGCCGTGATCCTGATGCTGGCGTCTGCTGCCGCCACGGCCGGCGAAGAGGACGAAATGATGGGGTTCATCGTCGATGACACGATCTCGCACATCGGTCACGACTTTTACTACTCGTTCAGTGAACGCCTGCGCGCCACCAGCCCGATGGATTTCAACCTGGTGGTACGCGAACGACCTTCGGCGCGGTGGGGCGCACTGGTCACTGTGGAATATCAGCAGCGTCTGGTTTACCGGCGTTTTTTGCCGCCGAACACCGTGGAACTCAAGGAAGAGGCCTATGACGCCGCCGACTGGGTCCGCGGGCAGATCGTCCAGCGCAAGCTGGAAGCCTTGTTGCAGGACACAACGGACCTTGAGAGGGACGAACTATGAAAACCACAACGTTCTCGCAGCACCGCCTGTTTTCAAGGGCAGGCATCTGGTTGGTCGGGCTCGGCAGTTGTGGCCTGGTCCAGGCCACCGAACTGGTCTACACGCCCATCAACCCCTCGTTTGGCGGTAACCCGCTGAACGGGACCTGGCTGCTCAACAACGCCCAGGCGCAAAACGATTACGACGATCCTGACTTGAAAAAGCGCACCGCCGCGGCCGGTACTTCGGCGCTGGAGCGGTTCTCCAGTCAGTTGCAGTCGCGGTTGCTCGGGCAGTTGCTGGACAACATTTCCGCGGGCAACACCGGGAGCCTGACCACCGACGCTTTTATCGTCAACGTGGTCGACGACTCCGGCCAATTGACCATCGTCGTGACCGACCGAGCGACCGGTGAAGTTTCCGAAATTCAGGTGAGCGGCCTGGCCCCTTGAAGGGATCCGGGTTGATGGGGAGGGAAGGATATGAAAAGAATAATGGTGCTAGGGCTGATGTTGGCGGCGTTACAGGGGTGCAGTCTGCGCGAGCCGATCGGGGCTGAGCAGGACACCGAAACCCCGACGCTGACCCCGAGGGCTTCGACCTACTACGACTTGATCAACATGCCACGACCCAAGGGGCGGTTGATGGCGGTGGTGTACGGTTTCCGCGACCAGACCGGGCAATACAAACCGACCCCGGCCAGTTCGTTTTCTACCAGCGTCACTCAAGGCGCGGCGAGCATGCTGATGGATGCGTTGCAGGCCAGCGGCTGGTTTGTGGTGCTGGAACGGGAGGGGCTGCAGAACCTGCTGACCGAGCGCAAGATCATCCGCGCCTCGCAGAAAAAACCGAACACGCCGGTGAATATCCAGGGCGAACTGCCGCCGTTGCAAGCGGCGAACATGATGCTTGAGGGCGGGATTATTGCGTACGACACCAATGTGAAAAGCGGCGGGGAAGGGGCGCGTTACCTGGGGATCGATATTTCCCGGGAGTATCGGGTGGATCAGGTCACGGTGAACCTGCGGGCGGTGGATGTGCGCAGTGGGCAGGTGCTGGCCAATGTGATGACCAGCAAGACGATTTACTCTGTGGGCCGTAGTGCCGGGGTGTTCAAGTTTATCGAGTTCAAGAAGTTGCTTGAGGCGGAGGTTGGCTACACCACCAACGAGCCGGCGCAGTTGTGTGTGTTGTCGGCGATCGAGGCGGCGGTGGGGCATCTTCTGGCGCAGGGGATCGAGCGGCGTTTGTGGCAGGTGGCGGGGGATAATTCGCCTGAGAGCGGTGAGACGCTTGACCGGTATCTGACCCAGAACAAGGTGGTGCCTGAAGAAGAGTGACCGAGGCGGCCTCCGGGCCGACCTGGTTCATGCGGATGTACCCCCGAACCTCTGTAGGAGCCGGCTTGCTGGCGATGGCGGCCTTATGGCGGACCATTTTCTTTCGGGTGTACATATCCATTCCTGCGGTAACGGCCACTTACGGTTTCGCCCTTACGGCGAGTCCCTTTTGGCAAACGCCCCAAAAGGAACCAAAAGGTCTTGCCCCAGCGTCCAGCCCCTCGCTAAGGCTCGGCGTTCCCTCGCTCCGGTCCTGCTCCGTGGGCCCGCCGCGATCGGCCATCCATGGCCGTGCGCGGCTAACCCGGCATCCATGCCGGGTTGCCCACTGCGCAGAACCTCCACTCGGCCTCCCGAAGGGGCGGGCAGATCAAAATCAAAAGCGCAAGGCGAGCTAACGCTCGGCCTGATGAGTGGTGAAGGGCGGGTGCGTTGCTTGGCTCTTCGTAGGAGCGATGCTTGCTCGCGAAGGCGGCTTGGCAGCCGACCCTTCACCCACGAATGCCCCCACCCCCTGTAGGAGCCGGCTTGCTGGCGATGGCGTCTGTCCAGCCAATACATACGTTGACTGATCCACCGCTATCGTCGGAACGCCGCCCGCAGCAAGCCGGCTCCTACAGGGGATCGTATTTATCCAACACATATGCATTTCCCTTGTAGGAGCCAGCTTGCTGGCGATGGCGTCCTTTCAGGCGATAAATGCGTCGACTGACCCACCGCCATCGCCGGCAAGCCGGCTCCTACAGGGATCTGCATTTGCTTTTGATTTCCACCACTCATCAGGCCGAGCGTTAGCTCGCCTTGCGCTTTTGATCTGAACGCCCCCTCGAGAGGCCGAGCGCAGGTTCTGCGCAGTGGGCAACCCGGCATGGATGCCGGGTTAGCCGCCCCCGGCCATGGATGGCCGATGGCGGCGGGCCCTCGGAGCAGGACCGGAGCGAGGGCATGCCGAGCCTAGGCGAGGCACCGAACGAAAGGGGCAAGAGCGCTTGGTTACTTGGCGCTTCTCCAAGTGACTCGCCGTAAGGGCGAAACCCATAGCGGCCGTTACCGCAGCAATGGATATGTAAACCTGAAAGATAATCGTCGCCTGTCAAGACGCCTTCGCCGGCAAGCCTGGCTCCTACAGAAAGCAGGCCACAAAAAAACCGCGCCCCCCTCAAGGGCCGCGGTTTTTTATACCCCCGCAATTACTGCTGCAACACCGTCGCCTGGTTATCCATACCCACCTGTTGAATGGTCGCCATCTGCGTCACGCCGCTCTGATCAACATTGGCAATGTTCCCGATACCGCTCTGGGTCACATACGCCACATTCATGCTGTCGGTCTGTTTCAGAGTGATCTTGTTATCGTTGCCCCACTGGCTGGTAGAGGCCAGGTTGCCGGTACCGGACTGGTCGAATTCACTACGGTTGTTCATGCCGTTGCTGCTGCCCTCGACCAGGTTGGTGGTGCCGCGCTGGTCGGCGATGAGGACGTTGTCGGTGCCGTTCTGATCGAAGTACAGCTCGTTGTAGTTCTCCGCCTGGCTGACGATGGTTTTGTTGCCCATGCCGGTCTGGCTGGTGGTCATGACATGGCCGACGCCGTCCTGGGTGAAGTTGGCAATGTTTTCCTTGCCGTTCTGAGTGATGGTTGCGTTCTGGTTGCTGCCAAATTGACCACCTTTTTGCGGACCTTTCCAGTTGCTGGCGTAGACCTTGTTGTCGCTACCCACCGAAGTCGCGGTGAGCGAATGGCCTTCGCCGGACTGGTAAGTGAAGTGCACGTTGCCCGTACCCGTCTGGTACAGCGCCAGGGTCGAGCCGGTGGACTCGAACTGGTCGGCGTAGATCGCATTGAGGTTGCCGACCTGGAAGACCTGAGCGGTGTTGTTTTCGCCGAAACTCTGGTCGACCACGGTTTCGTTGGTCTCGCCCATCTGGTCGACGGTGGCCGTGCTGCCCGCTTGCCCGTCTTGCCAGATCTCGGTGCCGTTGCCGTCGCCGTTCTGGTTGATGGTCAGGTTGCCGCCGTCGCCGTTGCGCTGGTCGCCGTAGGCATAGTTGTTGGCGCCGGTCTGGTTGATGTCGATCTGGCCGCCCATGTGGTTGATCTGTTCGGCGGTGGCGTAGTTGGTGGTGCCGTACTGGATGATCACCGCCATGTTGCCGATGCCGGGCTGGATCTGTTCGATGTTGGCTTCATTGCTGTCGCCGTACTGGAAGGTTTGACCGGAAGTGCCCTCCTGGCTGTCCTGATAGACGAACGAAAAGTTACCGCTGCCTTCCTGCTGTTGCAGCACTTCGCCGCCGCCCGCGCCGATCGATTGACTGGCATGGCTGGTGTTGAAGCTGCCGGTCTGTTTCTGGGTGATGGTGCTGTTGTCTTCATACAATTGCTCGGCGTAACCGGCGTTGTATTCACCGACCTGGTTCTGGTCGATGGTGCTGGTGGCCGAGTCCTGCACCGCAGCCGCATCGTTGCCTTCGCCAAGTTGCTGCTGGGTGGCGGTGCTGTAGGGGGCCTTGGTCTGTTTCACATTGGCGATGTTGGCGGTGCCGACCTGGTCCTGGGTGGAAATGCTGTCGTTGGCCAACGCATGGGCACTGGCAATGACCAGGATCGCGGCGGTGAGGGGCGTCAGTTTGAACATGATGAAACCTCCATGTGGTGCGGTGCTTTAGCGGTATTGTTTGACTGAAACGCTCATGCCGTTTCCCGATTGGGTCACGGCGCTGGAAAGTCCCGTGCCGGCCTGGTCGATGCTGGCGTCGTTGTTATTGCCGTTCTGGGCTATCTGCGCGCGGTTCTGGCTACCGGTCTGGGTGATCGAGGCCGAGTTGCCGGAGCCTTGCTGAGTGATCATTGCCATCAGGTCGCTGCCTTGTTGCAGGATGTAGGCTTCCTGATTGCTCCCCGACTGGACGATGGTGCCGAGCAGCGACTGGCCGTTCTGTTGCAGCAGCGCCACGTTGGCCTGACCGTTCTGGTCGATCAGCGCGTGCTGGCCAATCGGCGGAGGCAACTCGCCGAGGTCGGTGCCGGGGCCCAGGTCATCGTTCTCCATCAGATCGTCGGCGCGCACGCCCGCGCTGCTGCAGAGCAGAAGCAGGCAGAGCAGGGCGGCGGTCGACGTTTTCATGAGACTGTCCTTTCGCAAGAGGCCAGCCCCATCGGCCACGTGACCGATGGGGCCAAGGCTCAGTTGGAGATCACCGTCACGGTGCGCACGGTGCCTTGGGACGAGGTGATGGTGGCCGTCGGGTTCGCCGATGGAATCACCGTGGTGGTGTTGTTCACCGTCAGCCGCCAGCGACCGGTCACCGCCACCGTGGCGGTACCCAGGGTTGCCAACCCGGTCGGGGTGCTCACCCGGATGGTGACGACGTTGCCGGTGGTCACCGATGAGGTGCCCGCGAAGTCCCAGGTGAAGCGGTTGTTGGAGCGTGCCGACACCGTTGCCGTGGTCACCGTGAAGGTTTCTGCCGGTGGCCGTGGCGAGACTTGCACGGTGACCGTCGCCGGTGCCGTCGACTGGGCGCCGAAGCTGTCCCGGGCGAAGTAGGTGAAGGTCGTGGTGAACGCCGTGGTGAAGTTGGCCGGTGGGGTGTATGTGATCACCGTACCGTTGCTGCTGACGCTGCCGCGACCGTTCGGTGGTTGTGTGAAGCTGGCGACCGCCAGCGGCACGTTGCCTTCCGGATCGGTGTCGTTGGCCAGCACACTGATCGGTATCGCCACGCCCAGGGTTGCGACGCTGTCGGCGACGGCCACCGGTGGCCGGTTAGGCGCCACGGTGATGGTCACGGTCGCCGGAGTGGCCGAGGCCAGGCCTTTGATGTCTTGCGCCTTGTAGGTGAAGGTCGTGGTCAGCGGTGCAGTGACTACGGGAGGCGGTGTGTAGACCACGGCGGTCGTGCCGCTCATCGCCACGGTGCCTTGCCCGGCGGCCGGCGGGGTCAGCGCGACGATGCTCAATGGCGTGTTGCCGTCCGGGTCGCTGTCGTTGGCCAGCAGGTTGAGGGTGATCGGCACCCCGAAGCTGGTGCTGCCGGTGTCGGCAACGGCCAGCGGCGCCTGGTTTTCACCGCTGTTCGGTTGTGTGCCGATCACCACCACAGGTTCGGTGTCGTTGCCGCCGGCGGCGGATTTGATCGTGACACTGGCCGGTGGCTGCGACAGATCGGCAACGGTCAGGCGTTGCAAAGTGCCGGTTTTCGTCAGCCGTCCGAAGCCCTGAGCGACCATGTCCGGCACCACGACTTCGTCTGACGAGGTGGCTTCGATCAGCAGGCTGTGATTGCTCCAGTTGTAGCGTGCGGTCTGGATTTTCACGATGTCGGTGACTTTGCTCGACACCGCCGTTGGCCGGTTGGTGCCACTCGGGTCGGTCGCGGTGACCACGACCACCGGAGGAACCGTGCTGCCTGTCAGACGATGGCCAAAGAACTGGCCGGTGTTGTTGCCGAGCATGGTGACCAGGCAGGGCGATTGCGGTGGTCCGGGAACCAGAGGCACGGTTTCACGGAAGCACAGGCTCGAACTGATGGCCGATTTGCCGAAGACTTCTACCCGGGTACTGCTCGTGCCCGGACCTGTCGGGAGGCGGCGGTAGGTGGCGCGGCCGATTTCCACAGGGGTTTGCGCACGGCTGTCGAGGACTTTGCCGGACACGGTAAAGAGGTTGGTCTGAATGGTCCCGGCCGGACCCTGGACACGCAGGAAGTTATTGTTGAACGGGCTGCCGGTGACCGCTTCGCTGAGGTTCGGATCACCCACGAATGTCTCGATGGCGCCGGTGTCCGGATTCACTTCGGTGTACGGCCCATTGACGCTGCGAAGAAATGGCCCGACCTCCCCGTTGAGTGCCCCGGCGAAGTTGCCCGGTGCACCGATGCCGATGTCGCGGGTGATGTTGATCGCCCGGCGGCCCGGTGTGGTGACGTTGACTGTTTCCACGCCGTACGGGTGGGTGATGGTGTAGGTGCCCGCGACAGGTATGTTCACCCGCAGGCGAATCCGCGCGAAGCTGGCCTGATCGCCGTCGACAGGGTTTTCCGCAGCGAACGCCGCTTCAATCCCGGCCACGTAGGCATCCACGCCATAACCTCCAACATCGTTGATGCTGGTCTCGGCGAGGAACCAGAACGCTTCCGGTGGCCAGTTATCCGGGAACACCATCGGCAGGGTGTCGTCGAAGATGCCGGGCTCCGGATTCAGGATGCACATATATGAGGGGGCGCCAGGAGCACCCGGTGCCCGCGTGCTGGTAGCCCGTGACTGGCACAGTTCCAGCGACAGCAAATTACTGTCCTGATACCACATGGGGAATTTCCCCGTGGCGAAAGTGTAGGGGCCGGGATCGACGGCAGTGAGTTGCGCGAACGCACTGCCGGACAGCGAAAGAGTCAGCCCGAGCGCCTTGAGCGCGAAGCGTGGCCACTTGTTCATGATGCCTCCTGATGCGGATCTGGGCATGAGAGCGTTCATTGCACGATGACCACTTCTTCGGTATCGCTGCCGCCATTGGATGACGTCACCTGAACCTTGGCCGGTGGAATCGGCGAGATGCCGGTCGACAGGGATTTCTCTGCGCCGCTGCCACTGAGGGCGCCGATGGCGACACCCGTGCCGGAGGTGGCGGTGAGAATCGGTGGCGATGTTTCATCGCTGGTCGAGGCCACTACCGTGATTTGCCCGCTGCTCAGGCTGTACTCGGCCCGTGAAATCACCACCAGGTCGGTCAGCGGCAAGGACAAGGAGGTTGGCGTGCTGGTAGGGATGGCCAGATGGTTGTCGGCCGTCACCAGCAAGTTGCTCGGCAATGTCGGGTTGGTGGCTGACTGGGCGTACCAGTGGCCGGTGGTGTTGGCCTCGGTCAGGTTCAACACCGGGGTGTTGCTGTCCAGGGTCACGGTGGCCGGTGGTGGCGGGGCCATGACGAAAACATCCTGGTGGGCCACCGGAGCGCTGGCGCCGGCTGTGCGCGAATAGGTGCTGCGTTCGGCAATGATCGGAGTGGGGCGAACGAGCGTCGATAACTTGCCGGAAATGGCCATCACCGTCGTGCGCAAGTCCAGTCCGTTAGGCCCTTCAATGCGGATGTAGTTGGTATTGAAAGGGCTGCCGGTGAAAGCCTCTTCCAGGTTCGGATCGCCCACGAACGTGTCGGTTGAACCGGTAACCGGGTTGGGCTCGATGTAAGGGCCGTTGAGGCTGCGCAGGAAAGGGCCGATGTCCGCTTTGAGCGCACCGTCGTAGGTTTTCGGCGAGCCGATGCCGATGTCCCGGGTCATGTTGATCGCGCGGCGCCCGGGGGTATCGACGTTGAATACATCGACGCCGTAAGGGTGGGTGATGACATAGGTGCCTGCCGTGGGCACGTCGACCCGAATACGGATACGGCCAAAACTGACCTGGTCGCCTTCCAGCGGGTCGCCACCACTGAACGCGGCTTCAACGGCGCTGACATAGGTCAGGTCGATGCCCCGTGCGGCATCGACGATGGATCCGTCGCCGGTGAACCAGAACGCTTCGTCGGGGAAGTTGGTCGGGAAAACGATGGGTTGAGTGTCATCGAAAATGCCGGGATTCGGATTCAAAAGGCACATGTAGGACGGTGCGCCGGGCGCACTTGGAACCCTGGAGCTGACGGCCTTGGACAGGCACAAGTCGAGGGTTCGACCGTGGGTGTCCTGATACCAGGAAGCGAAGTTACCGTTGGCGGGAACATAGGGGCCGGGGTCGACAGCAAACAGCGCAGCCTGGGCGACGCCTTGGGCCAGAGCGGACACGACCAGGGCGATCGTGGTTTTGGACAGTAAAGGGTGCATGAGTATTCCCTCTATCAGAGACCTGCCCCTTGGGGGGGTGGGTCAGTTGACGGGGGAGTCGGCAACTTCCGTACCAATCGTTGAAAACGGCCGGCAGAGGCCCGGCATTACAGCGTTTCGCTATTAAGCGTTGCCTGGATGCCGGACGAACCAACGGGCGACTGTCCCCAGCATTGGGGGGCGATGGGGATGCCGGGGAGGGCGGGAAAGCTGTAGGAGCAAGCTTGCTCGCGATGGGCGCTAACGAAGACGCGTGTTATCTGGATAAGCGCGGCGATCGTGAATCCATCGCGAGCAAGCTAGCTCCTACAGACAGCTGGACGCAGTCGCTACTCGGTGGGGGCTAATTGATCCAGCGCCCGATTCACCGCCAACTCGCCCAGCATGATGACTTGCGCAATCCCCAGCAGGGAGTTGCGGCATGTCCCGTCCAGTTGATCCGCCAGATCTGTCGCCATGACATTGGCCGATGCCAGGGATTCACACGCATGGGCCAGCAGGGTTTCGGTATCGAGTTCCGGGTTGACGATAAACAGGGTGGTGGGTGTTCGCGGAGTGGCTTTGATGTGAGCGTTCTGGGCGGCAGGGTCGAAGTAGAAATCGAGGGCGCGATTGACTGCCTCACGATGTGCTTCTGAATCGGGATTGTCTTGCGGCGATGCCGGATCGGTGTCCGGTGGATTGGGCGTTACTTTGAACATAAATAAAACTCCTTATGCTAACAACAAGGAGCCATCACCCTCGCTACCAAACGAGGGGTGGTGGCCATACGCAGGTTGGTAGACCGGGCACAAGGAAACCGGCGCGCCCGAAGGCGCCCTGTGCATGACCACCATAAATGCGAGACCAGAAGCCTCAAATGGCGATGCAATGCACCTTATGCAGCTCGGGCTACCAAACCCGATCACTGATTTTCAGCGACCGGAAAACGATAAAGCCCAAGATCAAGGCGCACAAGCCGGCGGATTCTGGCGCAAGCGTAGGCAATGGCGCAAGGCGTTGTAGCCTGCGCGAAGTAACACGAAGTGTTTTTAAACACGCGTGGTTAAACATGAGCAAGCACTGCTGAAAATCGCGGAAGCGCCAGACTGTGCTCGTGGCAGTTTGCAAAGGCAAAACCACTGAATGTGTGTTTGCCGAACGGTTACAACGTGTATCGATTGATGGATCCAACAGCGGATCGTCACGTCAACACCCAATACCGGGCAAATGCCTGACCGTGGGCTATAACCAATGGGGGGAATCGCCGGGAAGTACGCCCATGAACATGCCCACACAATCGCTCCAGTCCGAAGAGGGCGATGTGCGCTTGAGCTCGCGAAAGCAACCGTTCAATCTGCTGCGCTGGTTTTCCCTCATCAGCATGGCGGTGATTGGTACGGTGGCGGTGGCGCTGGGGGCTGTGTCCACGCGATTTGTGATTACCGAGAGCGTGCAGCGCGATGCATTGCTGACCTCGCAGTTCATTCAGACGATTGCCTTGACTGAGGTTCGCCACGTCTCCATTCCCAATGTGCGCAGCATGGGCGAGCTGCTGGACCCGCGCAAGGACAAGGATTTCCCCGACGTAGACCCGATGGCCCGCGCCAACGCCCGGGGCGAATTTCTCGACCACATCGAGCACTTGCCTGACGTGATCCTTGCCAACATCTACGCCCCCGACCGCATGGTGATCTGGTCGACCAACCCGGCGTTGATGGGCACCACGATCCATGCCGACGAAGACCTTGAGCGCGCATTCGCCTCCAGGACGCCGGTGTCGACCAGTTATCACGACGTCGACAAGACACGCATGGAGCAAAAGTTCGTCTCGCCGCCGGAATTCATCTTCATCGAAAACTACATTCCGCTGTTCGATGCCGACGGCGAGCACGTCACGGCGATGGTCGAGATCTACAAGGAACCCGAAGACCTGATCAGCCGCATGGAGCGCGGTCTGGTGTTGATCTGGCTGGCCACCGCACTGGGCGGCGGGCTGATTTATCTGGGGCTGTACTGGATCGTGCGGCGTGCGGCGATCCTGTTGGCGGCGCAGCAAAAACAATTGATCACCAACGAAACCTTTGTCGCCCTGGGTGAGATGTCATCGGCGGTGGCCCACAGTTTGCGTAACCCGTTGGCGACCATTCGCTCCAGTGCCGAACTGGCGCTGGAGTTCGACAATGGCCCGGCGCACCAAAACATCAACGACATCATCGGTCAGGTCGATCGCATGTCGACGTGGGTCAGGGAATTGCTGCAATCCTTGCGCCCGCTCACCGATGAACCGGAACCGGTGAACCTGGTGGCGGCGGTGCACGACAGCCTCATGGCCTTCGAGCAGCAGATCGCCAAGGCCTGCGTTCATGTGGTGTTCGAGCCGAAGGACACGCCCATGGTCCTGAGCCAGCAGATGCAGTTGACGCAGATACTCAACCGTCTGCTGGCCAACGCGCTGGAGGCCATGGACCAGGGCGGCACGCTCACCGTCATTTTGGAGCCGACGGATGCCCGAGACGTCAGCGTGGTGGTGAGCGATACCGGCAGAGGCATGAACGAGGAACAGCGCAGCATGGCTTTCCGGCCGTTTTTCACCACCAAACAAGGCGGGCTCGGCGTCGGGCTCGTACTGGTCAAGCGGATTATGGAGCGCTGCGGCGGTACGGTGAGCCTGGACAGTCGCGAGGGCGAGGGCACAAGTGTTCGCCTGTCGTTCCAACGCAGTCCCTGAAATGGGGACGAACTTTCCCCGGTTGCGGGTGTCATTCCCCAGTCGTTTTTCAGGGCATGGCAAATTGATGTTGATAAGCCATTGTTTTAACGAGCATTAGTGCGTTTGTATAGGCTGTAGCAAGTCTGGCGAGCTCCTTGCAAAACCCCCATTACCCCCTTCACGATTTCGAGGCGGCTGGTGATGGACAGAAAAGCGCTGCACCCCTGCAAATGGTTTGGTCTCCTGACGCCCCTTAGCGTTTTTGTGGCCATGACGCTCGGCACAACGAGCCTGCGCGCCAGCCCGATCGACGACGAGGGGCAGCCGCCACCTTCCGACCCTTCGGCGTATTACGACGAGCCGGCTGACAAGGTAGGTGCCTTGAACGCCATTTTGACCATGCCCCCCGCCAACCTGGATGCCTTCGACTTGCCGGCTGGCGTCAAAGGCACCCGAGAGACCCCGCTCAAGGAAAACGTCCTTCCGCCGGCGATACAGACCAGCTTCAATTACCCTACCAACGGCAAACCCAGCCCGTTGTACGGTGCTCTGCCGTTCACCCAGCAACTGGTGCTGTTCGAAGAGTTCGGTCCGGAAAAACTCGACCCCACCACCCCGGCGGCGCAGTTGCCGTTTCCACCGGCCGCCATCGGCCCGCTGCCGCAACAGGATCCCACCAGCGTCGCTCGCAGCGCTCCGCCGAGTGCGGCGCTCGACGCTTTCATGCGCCAACCCGGACTGACCCCGTTTCCCAGCCATTATTCCAACGTGGTCGACCGCAACCCTTGGCAGAAGCAGATCGAATTTTTCCTCAACCGCCGTATCGGTTCGTCGGCTGAAGGCCGTCCACCAGGAAAAGGCTGGTCGCACCAGCGCTGGAACGAGTTTTACCCGCAGATCGCCTACAAGACTGTGCAATCCGGCGCACGGGTGAATACCGGGTTGCGTGACAGTCGTCAGATGCACCGCTATGCCATGGGCGAGTTTGGCCCCGGTGGCCTCTATTACAATGTGGCTGGCCTGCCGACGACCGTAGGCACCGCCAAAGGCGTCGATGCGCGTTTTCACCCGAAAATGCCGGTGCAGAACCACAAATCGGTCTGGACCTTCGACGGCACCTTGCCGCCGAAATTGCTCATGGTGCGTTACGGACAACCCGTGCTGATGCGCCATTACAACGCCTTGCCGATCGACCCGTCGGCGAACATGGGTTTTGGTCTGCACACCCTCAGCACCCACGAACACAACGGTCACCAACCGGCGGAAAGCGACGGTTATGCCAACGCATTTTTCTTCCCCGGGCAATTCTACGACTATCGCTGGCCGATCCAGTTGGCCGGCTACGACAGCATCAACACCACGGCTACAGACCCGCGTGCAGCTTTTCCGTGCTCGCCGGGCGAAACCCTGTGGACCAACGACCTCATCCCCAGCCGCAAGACCTGCGACAACGGCACGATCAAGATCCGTGGCGACTGGCGCGAAACCATGAGCACCCACTGGTTTCACGACCACATGCTCGATTTCACCGCGCAGAACGTCTACAAGGGCAACGCGGCGATGATGAACTACTACAGCGCCCTGGACCGTGGCAATGAAGCGGTGAATGACGGCGTCAACCTGCGTTTACCCAGTGGCAACGCCTTGCCTTGGGGCAACCGCGACTACGACGTCAACCTGCTGTTTGCTGATAAAGCGTGGGACAAGAACGGTCAACTGTGGTTTAACCCGTTCAATACCGACGGCTTCCTCGGTGATCAGGTGCTGGTCAACTGGCAGTGGAAACCGGTCCTGGATGTGCGCGCCCGCAGCTATCGGTTCCGCATGCTCAATGGCTCGGTATCGCGCTACTTCAAACTGGCGCTGGTGCGCGAGATCAAGGGCACCGGTGGCGAGTTCCCAGGGCCTGTCGGGTCAGGCTTGTCGTACGCCCGCGTGCCGTTCCACATGATTGCCAACGACGGCAACATCATGGAACACGCCGTGCCGTTCGACGGCACCATGGACCTGGATGCCGACGGCGATACTCAAAATCACAACGCGATCCTGCCAACCATGGGCATCGCCGAACGTTTCGACATCGTCGTCAATTTCTCGAAAAACGGGGTCAAGGCGGGCGACAAGCTGTTCTTCGTCAACCTGCTGGTGCACGAAGACGGCAAGGGCCCGGAAGAACCCGTCGCCCTGGCTGACGTGCTGTCCGAGAAGTACAAGGCCGTCATCAGGCAATCCAGCAAGGGGCCGAAGTGGGAGGATGGTGATCCGGCGATAGGCAAAGTGTTGCAATTCAACGTCAAGGCCTACACCGGTCAGGACCTGGCCATGGACCCGGCGGCCTATGAACCGGCCAAACCGGGCAAGGCTGAAGGCCTGGTGATGATCCCGCTGAAAATTCACCGCGATAATGTGGCCGACAAGGCGCTGCTGGCCAAGGCCCGTCATCGCACCTTCACCTTCGGTCGTTCCGACGGCACCGATTCGGCGCCGTGGACAATCAAGACCGACGGCGGTTTCGGTTTCAGAATGGACCCTCGTCGGCTGAACGTCTCGACCAAACTGGCCTCCGGCCCGACCGATGCCGGCGCCACGGGCTTCGGTACGCTGGAAGTGTGGAACATCAAGCTCGGCGGCGAGGGCTGGAGCCACCCGGTTCACGTGCACTTCGAGGAGGGGATCATCCTCAGTCGCGGCGGCAAGCTACCACCAGAGTGGGAAAAATGGGCACGTAAGGACGTGTACCGCATCGGTCCGGAAAAGGACGGCCTGGACAGCGTCGAGATTGCGATCCACTTCCGCGAATTCGCCGGGACGTACATGGAGCACTGCCACAACACTCAACATGAAGACAACTCCATGCTGTTGCGTTGGGACGTTGAGAAACCGGGGCAACTGCAATTGATGCCGGTTCCGCTGCCGAGCTGGGATGGCGTGCGCTACGTGAACTCTGCTGCACTGCCAACCTTCCGCACCGGCGATGGCTACGGCCCACAAGTGGTGATCAAGCCATGATCCGCAGGGGAGCCGACATGACACTGCACACGCCGCGCTCCCGCGCACTGGGCATGCACCTGATTCTGGTACTGGTGACGTTTTTGCTGGCCAGCCAGGTGCTGCTCGCTCATGAAGGTGCACTGTCGCCGTCGCCGACGGAATCGGCGACACCCTGGGGGCGCGATTACTTTCCCAACACCTTGCTGACCGACCAGGACGGTCGGCAGGTGCGTTTTTTCGATGACATGATCAAAGGCAAAGTGGTGGTGATCAACTTCATCTTCACCACGTGCAGCGATTCCTGCCCGCTGGAAACCGCGCGCCTGCGCCAGGTGCAGCAGTTGTTGGGGCCCCGGGTCGGCCAGGATATTTTTTTCTACTCGATCAGCATCGACCCGTTGAGCGATACACCCGAGGTGCTCAAGGCCTACGCGCAGCGCTTCAAAGTCGGACCGGGCTGGCAGTTCCTCACCGGGGAGTTCGAGGCCGTCACCGACCTGCGCAAAAAGCTCGGGCTGTTCATCGAGGGCGTCGACAACGGTCGCAGCAAGGACCACAACCTGAGCCTGATCGTCGGCAACCAGGGCACCGGTCGCTGGATGAAAGCCTCACCGTTCGAGAACCCATGGATCCTCGCCGATCAGTTGGCCAATACCTTGCAGAACTGGAAGCAACCCAGTGTTGAAGAAAATTATGCCGATGCGCCCGAGATCCGCCCGCCGAGCAACGGCGAAGAGTTGTTTCGCACCCGTTGCGCCTCGTGCCACAGCCTCGGGCCGCAAGACGGGCAGGGCATCGGCATGCGCGCCATCGGCCCGGACCTGATCGGCGTAACCCGCGTGCGCGATCCCGCCTGGCTCAATCGCTGGATCCGAGAACCGGATCGCATGCTGGCCGAAAAAGACCCGATTGCGCTGGAACTGTTTCAACGCTTCGACAAAATCCCGATGCCAAACCTGCGCCTTGATGAGAAAGCGGCGCAGTCCATCATTGATTTTTTGCAGGAGGAAACCGATCGTCAGCAATCGTTGCAAGCGGCGCAGGTGCCATAGCGGCGAATTACTATCATTGAACCGCCGACTCGATCAATGACACCTACACTGATGCGAAACGCCACTGAATAGGCTTCAAGCCAGTACCGAATTCAGGACCCACCATGCAGATACTCGAACAACAAAAAGTACCTGCTCCGTCGAACCTTCCGGCGGGGGAATGCACGAGCTGGCGTGGCGAATTCAATCTGCTGCGCTGGTTTTCCTTTGCCAGTTTTTTGATCATTGCCGCCGTGGCGGCGGGGCTGGGGTACATCTCCACCCGTTTCGTGGTGGAGGAGAGCATCGAACGCGATTCCATGCTGACCGCGCAATTTATCCAGGCCATCGGTGCTGCCGAAATCCGCCACGCATCGATTTCCCCGGAAAGAACCATGGGCGAAATGCTCGATTCTCGCCTGGATAACGCCCATCCCGACGTGAATCCGGGCGCACGTGCTGCGGCGCGCATCGAGTTTCTCGACCATGTGGCGAACCTGCCGGACCTGCTGTTGGCCACGGTGTATGCCCAGGATCGCACCGTGGTCTGGTCGACCAACCCGGAGCTGATCGGCGTACGCATCGAAGACGACGATGAACTGGACGAATCTTTCGAAATGAAGGAGCCCGTTTCCACCAGCTACCACGAAGTCGATGAAGAACGTCCCGAACAAAAACTGTTGCACGAGCCCCAGTACCTGTTCGTTGAAAACTACATCCCGATGTTCAACGCCGACAAAAGCAAAGTCATCGCCATGGTCGAGGTCTACAAGGAGCCTACTGATCTGGTTGAACGTATCCAGCGCGGTTTCAAGGCCATCTGGCTGGCCACCGTGCTCGGTGGTGCCGCCATCTACTTGGGGCTGTTCTGGATTGTGCGGCGTGCGGCGAAGCTGATCGAAAGTCAGCAGAAACAGCTGATCGCCAACGAAACCTTCGTCGCGCTGGGGGAAATGTCTTCGGCCGTGGCCCACAGTTTGCGCAACCCGCTGGCGAACATTCGCTCCAGCGCCGAACTGGCCCAGGAAATCGCCAGTCAGAGCGCGCAGAAGAACATTGGCGACATCATCAACCAGGTCGATCGCATGTCGCGCTGGGTTCGCGAGTTGCTGGTGTCGTTGCGGCCGGTGAATGACGACTACGAAACGGTAGACCTGGTGTTGGCCATCGACGACACCCTGAGTGCCTTTGACGCGCTGATCAAGCGCTCCGGTGTCGAAGTCCGATTCACACCGCAGGTTTGCCCACCGGTCGTCAGCCAACAGGTGCTGCTCACGCAAATTCTCAATAGCCTGTTCGCCAATGCCCTGGAAGCCATGCCCAAGGGCGGCGTGCTGAGCATCGATATCGAGTCGCCGCAGTCCGGACTCTTGCGCATGACCCTGAGCGATACCGGCAAGGGCATGACCAAACAGCAACAACAAATGGTTTTCAAACCGTTTTTCACCACCAAGCAAGGCGGCTTGGGTGTGGGCCTGGCCCTGGTCAAAAGAATAATGGAGCGTTTTGAAGGTTCGGTCGAACTGACCAGCCAGGAGCAGGAAGGAACCCGCGTTTGTCTGAACTTCAAAGTGGCAACGGGAGGGGAATATGGGGTACAGCATTCTGCTGGTCGAGGATGACGAAATCCTCGCCGGGAATCTTCAGACCTACCTGGAACGCAAAGACTTCGAGGTGACGGTCTGCCACTCGGCTGAAGATGCGCTGAAGCAAATGAACACGTTTGCCCCGGACGTCGTACTGACCGACAACTCGTTGCCGGGCATGAGCGGTCACGATCTGATCCAGAAGCTGCGTATCAGCGCGCCGGACCTGAAAGTGATCATGATGACCGGCTACGGCAATGTCGAAGACGCCGTGGTGGCGATGAAAGAAGGCGCGTTCCATTACGTCACCAAACCGGTGGCGCTGCCGGAACTCAAGCTGTTGCTGGACAAGGCCCTGGCCACCGAGCGGATGGAGCGCACGCTGTCGTTCTATCAGGAACGCGAAGCGCAGAAGTCGGGGGTGCAGGCGTTGATCGGCGAATCGGGGCCCATGGTCTTCCTGAAAAACACCATCGGCCAGTTGCTCGACGCCGAGCGCCGGATGGCCAACGCCGATTTGCCGCCGGTGCTGGTGGAAGGCGAGACGGGCACTGGCAAGGAACTGGTGGCCCGCGCGCTGCATTTCGACGGCCCGCGCAGCAAGGGCCCGTTCATTGAATTCAACTGCGCGTCGATTCCCTCCAACCTGGTGGAGTCGGAGCTGTTCGGCCACGAGAAGGGGGCATTCACCGACGCCAAGGACCGTCGCGTCGGCCTTGTGGAAGCGGCGGATGGCGGCACCTTGTTTCTCGATGAAGTCGGGGAAATGGACCTGCTGCTGCAAGCCAAACTGCTGAAGCTGCTGGAAGACCGGACCATTCGCCGGGTCGGTTCGGTGAAGGAGCGCAAGGTTGATTTGCGGGTGATCAGCGCAACCAATTGCAACCTCGAACAAATGGTCCAGCAGGGCAAGTTCCGCCGCGACCTGTTCTTCCGTTTGCGCATCATTTCGATCAAGGTGCCGCGCCTTTATACCCGTGGCGAAGACGTCCTGTTGCTGGCCCGGCACTTCCTCGCCATCCACGGCAAACGCTATGGCAAACCGAACCTGCATTTCAGCGAACAGGCCGAAGAATTGCTCATGAGCTACAGCTGGCCGGGCAACGTGCGCGAGTTGCGCAACATGCTCGAACAAACCGTGCTGCTGGCCCAGTACGACACCATCGCCGCGCACCAGTTGAACGTCTGCCTGAGCCTGGTGGACGAGCCGGTGGCGATGCCCGAGGCGCCCCATAACGAAGTGCGCCCGGCGTACAACGGCAGCGAGTCGATGAACCTGCCGGAGGTCGAGCGCGACATGGTGCGCAAGATGCTCGACAAGACCGACTGGAACGTCACCAAGTCCGCGCGCCTGCTGGGTTTGAGCCGCGACATGCTGCGTTACCGGATCGAAAAACTCGGTCTCGCCCGCCCGGACAAGCGTCAGTGGTAGACGGGCGTCGCCTGGCCCTGTCGACTGAGGCAGGCCAGCAGGCACGTCGGGTCGACGACTTCTTCGTTCACGTAGACGCCGAGTTCCGGGTCATAGGAGCGGATGAACACCCGGACGGTGGCATCCGCGACGGTCGGCAACCGTGAATCGGAGAACACGTGCTCGCTGGAGATCGGGATGAAATCCTGCGGCGCCGTGGGAATGTACGAGCGCGGTGGCACCGTGCTCAACGTCGGCGGAACGGGGTGGGCGAACGGCTGGTTTTCGCCGTAATAGTTGAACTCGCTGCTGTACCCGGACGGCGGCGTCAGGTTGTCATCCGCGTGAACCCCCGTGGTGGCGGTCAGGCAGAAGATGAGCAACAGCATCAAATCGGTGTGTTTCATGGCAGCACCTGCGAAATCGGTTGTCCCGCAATTCCCCAAGGCCATTAACTATAGCTGCCGTACGGGGGCGTTGCCGGCTTACAACATTCCAACAAACACCACATGGGTTTTTCAAAAACACTGATCTAGACTCGGGCCGGTCTGATAAACCCGAGTTCTGGAGCGTGCAATGGAAATGCTGACCAAAGAAAAAGCCATCGCCAGCAACCGCGATGCGTGGAATGACTCCGCCCGACACCACAAAGACAATCCCGAATGGCCGTCACTGTTGAAGGCCGTGGCACTGGGCGATTTCTGCTGCATCGACGACACGTTGCGCGGCGTGCTGGAGCAGGTCGGGGTCGACGGCAAGGACGTGGTGCAACTGGGCTGCAACAACGGCCGCGAAAGTCTTTCGCTGTTTGCGCTCGGTGCCCGCAGCGTCGTCGGCGTTGACCAGTCCGCAGCGTTTCTCGATCAGGCGCGGGAGCTGGCTTCCCGCTCGCCGCACGCGCCTGAATTCGTCGAGGCCGACATTCATCACCTGCCGAGTGAACTGCACCACCGGTTCGATGTGGCCCTGATCACCATCGGCGTATTGGGCTGGATGCCGGACATCGGCGAATTCTTCCGCCACGTCGCCCGCACCCTCAAGCCCGGCGGGGCGTTGGTGGTGTACGAAACCCACCCGTTCCTGGAAATGTTCGACCCCGAATCAGACGATCCCTTTCGCCCGGTCACTTCGTACTTCCGCCGTGAACCTTTCGTGCAGGACCAGCCGATCGTCTACGAAGGCAAAGTCGAACAGCAGGCCGCGACGTCCTACTGGTTCGTCCACACCCTCAGCGAGATGTTCACCGGCGCCATCGAAGCGGGGTTGCAGATCAGCCATTTCAAGGAGTATCCGCACTCCAATCGGGAGGAGATTTATGATCAGTATCAGCAGCGAGAGGCGCAATTGCCGTTATGTTTTACGTGGGTGGGGGTGAAGTGCTGAATCAAGGTCACCACCGTCCTGTAGGAGCGTGGCTTGCCCGCGAAGAGGCCATTCGATTCACCCCAAATCCAAAGGACACCCCAACCGCGCCGCAATCCCCAACGGACAAAACCCGCGCTGGCCCGCTATCCTTTGCCCCACGCCCCTCAAACAGGTTCACCCATGCTTTCGGTCCAAGGCGTTTTCAAAAGCTACGCCACTCCGCAAGGTCCGCTGTCGGTGCTGCAAGGTGTCGACCTGACGCTGAAATCCGGCAGCAGCCTGGCGCTGATGGGCGAGTCGGGCAGCGGCAAAAGCACCTTGCTGCATTTGATCGCCGGGCTGGACAAGGTCGATAGCGGCAGCATCCGCAGTGGTGAACATCAGCTAGAACGGATGAATGAAGGGCAACTGGCGAACTGGCGACGCACCGAAATCGGCCTGGTGTTCCAGCAGTTCAACCTGATCGGCAGTTTGCGCGTGGAGGACAATCTGGCGTTCCAGGCGCGGCTGGCGGGGCGGCATGATGCGCGCTGGCAGGCACATCTGGTCAAGCGTCTGGGCCTGGGCGATGTGTTGCGGCGTTATCCGGAGCAGTTGTCCGGCGGCCAGCAACAGCGAGTCGCGCTGGGCCGGGCGCTGGCATCGCAACCTAAACTGCTGCTGGCCGACGAACCCACCGGCAGCCTCGATGAAGCCACCAGCGATGAAGTGCTGAAGTTGTTGCTGGAACTGCTCGACGACAGTCCGACGACGTTGTTGATGGTCACTCACAGCCCGAGAGTGGCCGCGCGCCTGGCAGAAAAAGTGGTGCTGCACCGTGGCCGTCTGGCTGGCGCGGACGAGCACTGAGGTGCGGGTCTTTCGCGAGACGTTGCGGGCGCTGCTCAGTCATTGGCGGCAGCACCCGGTGCAGTTTTTCAGTGTGCTGACCGGGCTGTGGCTGGCCACCAGCCTGCTGACCGGCGTGCAGGCGCTCAACAGTCAGGCGCGGGAAAGTTACGCGCGAGCCAGTCAGTTGATCGGCGGTGAGCCGCAGGCCAGCCTCAGCGCACCCGGTGGCGGGACTTTTTCTCAGGCATTGTTTATCGAACTGCGCCGCGCCGGTTGGCCGGTGTCGCCGGTGCTGCAAGGGCGGGTGACGCTCAAGGGCCATGAAGACCAGCGCTTGCAACTGATGGGCATCGAGCCGGTGTCGCTGCCGGCCGGTTCGGCGGTGGCCGGGCGGGCATTGGACATTGAGCAGGTCGTCCAGTTTTTCAGCCCGCCGGGCAGCACCTGGATTTCGCCGCAGACGTTGCAAGCGTTGGGCATGCGCGAAGGCGAGCAGCCGCTGACGTTGAGCGGGGCGACATTGCCGCCGTTGCATGTACAAACCGACATGGCCCCCGGCGTGTTGCTGGTGGATATCGGCTTCGCCCAGCAGATTCTGGGGCTGCCGGAGCAACTGTCTCGTCTGCTGCTGCCCAAGGATTTCACCGCCACCTTGCCGGATCAGTACAAAGTTCTGCTCCAGTTCAAAAGCAGCGGCGAAGAAAACAACCTCTCGCGCCTCACCGAAAGTTTTCACCTGAACCTCGATGCCTTGGGTTTTCTGTCTTTCGTGGTCGGCCTGTTCATCGTTCACGCGGCCATCGGGCTGGCGCTGGAACAACGCCGAGGGCTGCTGCGAACCTTGCGCGCCTGTGGTGTCAGCGCACGGATGTTGATCGCTTGCCTCGCCGTTGAACTGGGCGGCCTGGCACTGATCGGCGGCCTCGCCGGGGTTGCCAGCGGCTACCTGCTGGCCAGCGTGCTGCTGCCGGATGTCGCCGCCAGTTTGCGCGGTTTGTACGGTGCCGAAGTGGCGGGGCAGTTGAGCCTCAGTCCATGGTGGTGGCTCAGCGGCGTCGGTCTGAGCCTGTTCGGCGCGTTATTGGCCGGTGCCAACAGTTTGTTGCGGGCGGCGCGCCTGCCGTTGCTGGCCCTGGCCGATCCGCAAGCCTGGCACCAGGCTCACGCACGCTGGTTGCGGCGCCAGGCGTGGATCGCGGCGATTGCCGGCGTGATCGCGTTGCTGGCGCTGATCCGGGGCGACAGCCTCGCCAGTGGATTTGTGCTGATGGCGGCATTGTTGATCGGTGCCGCACTGGCGCTGCCGGTGGTGCTCAACAGCGTGCTGAACCTGACGCTGCATCGCAGCCGCTCGGTGCTCGGCCAATGGTTTCTCGCCGATTGTCGCCAGCAACTGCCGGCCCTGAGCCTGGCGCTGATGGCGCTGCTGTTGGCATTGGCGGCGAACATCGGCGCCGGCAGCATGACCGCCGGTTTCCGCCAGACCTTCAGCAACTGGCTCGAACAACGCCTGACTGCCGAGTTGTACGTGAACCCGCAAAATCCGGCCCAGGCTCGAGAACTGCAGAGCTGGCTCAAACAGCAACCCTCCCTCAGCGCGGTGCTGCCCAACTGGCAGGTGTCGATCCAGTTGCAAGGCTGGCCGGCGGACGTATTCGGCGTGATCGACCACCCGACCTATCGCCAGCACTGGCCGCTGTTGGAGGCCTTGGGCGACAACCCGTGGGACCGACTGGCCAAGGACGACGCCTTGATGCTCAGCGAACAACTGGCGCGGCGATTGAAAGTGCGTCTGGGCGACCACCTGACGATTCCCACACCGGCGGGCCCCTGGTCGCCGCGAATCGTCGGGATCTACGCCGACTACGGCAACCCCAAGGGCCACCTCCTGGTCAACGTCAATCATCTGCTGCGCGGCTGGCCGCAACTGACGCCGAACCGTTTCAACCTGCGCATCGACCCGCCGTTGATTGCGCCGTTCCTGCAAACCCTGCAAGCGCGCTTCGCCCTCGATGACAGTCGCATCGTCGATCAGGCCCGGCTCAAGGGCTGGTCCACGCAAGTGTTCGAGCGCACCTTCGCCGCCACTGCCGCGCTGAACAGCCTGACCCTCGCAGTCGCGGGCGTGGCGCTGTTTATCAGCCTGCTGACCCAGAGCCAGAGCCGCCTCGGACAACTCGCGCCCCTGTGGGCGCTGGGTGTGACGCGCCGACAATTGATGCTGCTCAACCTCGGGCAAACCTGGCTGCTGGCAGTGCTGACGCTGATGTTGGCGTTACCGTTGGGCATCGCGCTGGCGTGGTGCCTGGACACGGTGATCAACGTTCAGGCGTTCGGCTGGCGCCTGCCGTTGCGGGTCTTTCCGTTGCAGCTGTTGCAGTTGATGGGGCTGGCGTTGTTCGCGACTTTGCTGGCGTCAGCGTGGCCGTTGTACTCGCTGTATCGCTCGCAACCGGCGGACCTGCTGAGGACGTTTGCTCATGAGGATTAAGCTCGGCGCGTTGTTGCTGGCACTTTTTTTGAGCGGCTGCGATGACACGGCGCCGGTTGAAAAAGGCTTCGCCGGGCTCGGAGGTGAAGCCGCCGCGTTCACACCGGTAGTGCCCGGCCGGGTGTTCAGCTTCCCGACGGATCACGGTCCCCACGATGGCTTTCGGATCGAGTGGTGGTACGTCACGGCTAACCTCAAGGACGATCAGGGCCGCGAGTTCGGCGTGCAATGGACGTTGTTTCGCAGTGCGTTGAAAGCCGCGCCCGAGGTGGCGGGTTGGGGCAATCAGGTGATCTGGTTGGGGCATGCTGCGGTGACGTCTGCCACGGTGCATCATGCTGCCGAGCGTTATTCCCGGGGCGGCGTTGGTCAGGCGGGTGTGAGTCTTGACCCGTTCAATGCCTGGATCGACGACTGGCGATTCAGCAGCCAGGGCGCCGATCCTCTGGCGGAGCTTCAACTCAGTGCCCGCGACAAGGCGTTCAGCTACCAGCTGCGGCTGACGTCCACGCGTCCACTGGTGCTTCAGGGCGACAAGGGTTTTAGTCAGAAATCCGAACAGGGCCAGGCGTCGTACTACTACAGCCAGCCGTTTTTCCAGGCCAGCGGCACGTTGGATATCGACGGTAAGGCCTATCAGGTCAGCGGTCCAGCCTGGCTTGACCGCGAGTGGAGCAGCCAGCCGCTGACCGCCAATCAGACGGGGTGGGACTGGTTTTCCCTGCACCTGGACAGCGGCGAACAGGTCATGCTGTACCGCATGCGGCAGAAAAACGGCGAGCCGTATCTCACCGGCACCTGGATCGACGCGCAGGGCCAGACTCAGTTATTGCACGCCGCCGACATCACCCTCACACCACAAGACACCGCGACAGTCGCCGGTCGTTCGATGCCGGTTCGCTGGTCAATCAAAATCCCCGCCAAGCACCTCGACATCACCCTCGATGCCCTCAATCGCAATGCCTGGATGAATTTGCGCATTCCGTACTGGGAAGGCCCCGTGCGCCTGAGCGGCAGTCATGCGGGGCAGGGCTATCTGGAAATGACCGGGTATTGAGTCGCAACTCTCGACAGCGCGTGCCTCGAAGTACTCCGACGTACCGCGTCCACCCGTGCAAGAGACGGCGGACAATCGCTGAACAGCGTCTATGCTCAGTGGCACAGACGGCGCCGAACCTCGATTCAGAGCCGTCTGCTGCCATCCACCACAGGGAATGTCCCGCTTATGAAACTTCATGCTCTGACTAAAGCCATCACCCTCGCCACCGTGCTGTCCACTGTCAGCTTTAGCGCCGTGGCGGCGGACATTCCATTGTCTGCCGTCGTTGAAGCCGATCAAGTCACGACCAAAGTCCTGGCCGTAGACGCCGCCAACCACCAAGTCGTCCTTGAAGGTGCTGAAGGCCGTGAGGTGAATGTACAACTGAGCGACAAGGCCAAAAATCTGGGTAACCTGAAGGTCGGTGATAAGGTCACTGTCGAGGTTATCCGCTCGGTTGCCGCTTACCTCGACACCGATGTCGACAAAGGTCTGCCGGGCTCTACCGAACGCACCGGAGAAATCCGCGCCACCAAAGACGACCCCAACCCTGGGGGTGAAGCCTTCCGTCAGGTACAGGTACAACTGCAAATCACCAAAATTGATGTGGCGAAAAACCAGGTGACCTTCAAGGGACCCCGCGGACACTCGAAAACCATCAACGTTGAAAAGCCTGAAGTTCAGAAAAAACTGAAAGACTTGAAAGTAGGGCAGAGCGTCGTCGTGACGTATACCGATGTATTGAAAGTGACCACTCAACACTAAAGTTGAGTCTTGGCTCTACAGCTTGATCATTCCTGTACAGTTTCTTGTATAGGAATGATCAGAATTAATGGTCTAACTGGTGGGTTTAAAAAGTTGTCGGCGTGATATTGCAATCGACATTTTGTTAAACATTGTGTACACAAATTTCATGTTTATGCACACGGACATATCCGCCAACTTCTATTAAAATCCCTCCCGTTCGCCCAGTGTCAGGGCTCTTTACCAGTGCATGGATTGCCGAGGCCATTACACTGGGCGAACACCTTCTTCAAGTGCAATATGCACTGCATAAATCCGATAGGATGCCTAGCATTTTTTGTAAAGGATAAAAACGGCAGCCGCCGTTCTGACACGGATGAAACCTCTCTCCCTTTATCACCCGGCCCTCTACTGGCTGCGCGTGTGGCAAAAAAGACTGTTCCGCCAACTGGCATGGCGCTTCTCCCGCAAACGTTACGCTCGCCCGAAAGACACCTTTGAGCGCTTGCCGTACCGATACCTCAAACACACCTCCAAACTGATCCGCAAACTCGGCAACTCCGATGTGCAGCTACAACACAACAAAGTCGTGAACCTGAAATTGGCCGTGGCTTCAATAGACGGCGTGGTCATTGGCCCCGGTGAATACTTTTCCTTCTGCCGTCTGGTCGGCCGACCGACCCGAAAACGCGGTTACGTCGAAGGCATGGAACTGTCCTTTGGTGAAGCACGCAGCGGCGTCGGTGGCGGGATTTGCCAACTAAGCAACCTGATCCACTGGATGGCGATTCACTCCCCGCTGCTGGTAGTCGAACGATCGAATCACAGCTTCGACCCATTTCCTGACGAGGGGCGCGTGTTGCCATTCGGTTCCGGGGCGGCGATCTTTTACAACTACATCGACCTGGTGTTGCACAACCCGACGGATCGGCACTTTCAGCTGAAGTTGAAAGTGGCTGAGCAGCAGTTGGAGGGGGAGTTGTTGTGTGATCAGGTTCGAGCGTTTCGGTATCACGTTTATCAACGGGAACACCGGTTTGTGCGTGAAGGCGGGCGGGTGTTTCGGGAGAATGAAATCTGGCGGGATGTGAGGACTAAGGGCCAGGAGAGTCAGGTGTTGGAGAGTACGCGGCTTTATAAGAATCGGGTGGTGGTCAAGTATGAGGTTGAAGAGAGTTTATTGTCTGAGCGTGCATAAAAAACGGGCGATCGTTTGATCGCCCGTTTTTCTTAACTTGTTTTTTGCATCGGGTGCTTACTGGCGTTGAAATACTCCATGAAGCTCTGGCCCTGAGCAAAGGCTTTTTCAATCCTGGCGCTCTGTGCAACCAACTCGGCACTTGGCGTTGCCCATTGCTCCGGCGGCAGTGGTTTCGACCAGTCTGCAATCGAGTCCGGCAGCGCTTTCATACTGTAGCCATGGTCCCACTCTGCAACCCAGTACGGAAAACGCCACCAAGTGATCAGGTGTGTCAGATACCACCAACCAACGCCTAAAGCGGAACGCTCGTTGTGCTGGTATTCCTCATGCATATCGGCACGCTCTTGATCGAAGGTATGGCGGCCTTCGTAAGGCGCCTTGCCGGGGCAGTACTGCGGTCCTTTTTCCATATAAACGCGGATCGCTTCCCACTCGCCCAAGCCATGGATGGGTGTTGCTACGCCTTGGTTTACGAAGTGGACTGTGTCGGACTTGGGATCGTCGAAGGCCATGCCAAAGGTGTAAGTGCTGATGATGCCTTCGCCTGTTGAACCGGTGCTGACTGAGAGCCAGGCGACCAGTTCTTCCCATGGCTGGATGACGGGTACGTTGGAGTTGTTGGGGAAGAAACAGACTTCGCGGCGCTGGCGGTTGAAGCGGATGGGGCGGGTCTTGGATTTATTGAGGGTGGTACTGATCACTGCATACAGTCCTAAAACCGCTGCGCCTGCCGCTCCCCAAGCGCCGATGGCAGCACCCATGGGAAAAAACTCTTTGAAAATGTATATAAATGTTCGGTCGTAGGGATCACCGATACTCATCAAGCCTGCGATAAAAGGTCCTACTATCAAACTTACAATCAACAAGAGCATTACACTTGCGATCATCACTCTGGCTTGGAAAGCCTTATTGAAGTTGCTACTACCGACATCGAGATAAGTATCATTGACCTCAAGAAAGCTTCCCCCCAAATCCATTGGCGTCTGCCCGGTAGGAATGGGTAATGGTGAAAAGAACAATGCCTCGCCAGTGGCAAACCGTCGGGACTCACCAGCGACAGGGCGCTGATTGCTCAAGTCCCGCCAATCACCGGGCTGTTTGATCTCTACGCTCATAATGCCGAACTATCCGCTGATTCTTTTGCCTCGGTTTTGCTGAGGTTGGCCTTGAAGTACGTCATGAAATCCTGTCCTTGAGCAAAGGCTCTTTCAATCTTCGCGCTTTGCTCGTTCAAAGCTTGGCTCGGCTTGGCCCACTGCTCAGGTGGTATAGATTTTGACCACTCAGCAATGGATTCAGGTAGAGACTTCATGCTGAAACGATGGTCCCATTCCGCTACCCAGTACGGAAAACGCCACCAGGTGATCAGGTGTGTCAGGTACCACCAGCCAACGCCTAAAGCGGAACGCTCGTTGTGCTGGTATTCCTCATGCATGTCTTGTCGTTCTTTATCGAAGGTGTGACGGCCTTCGTAGGGGGCTTTGCCAGGGCAGAACTCTGGACCTTTTTCCATGTAGATACGTATGGCTTCCCATTTGCCTAGCCCATGAATAGGAGTCATGACCTCTTGTGTAAGAAAGTGCACCGTATCGGCCTTGGGATTATCAATGGCCATGCCAAAGGTGTAGCTACTGATTACGCCTACTCCTGTAAACGCGGTGCTGACTGAGATCCACGCAACCGTGTCTTCCCAAGGCTGGATCACTGGTTCGTCGGAACCATCCGGGAAGTAACAGACCTCTCGGCGTTGACGGTTAAATCGAATAGGTCGGGTACGGGCTTTGCTTCTGGTGGTGCTGATAATCGCGTACAGGCCGATCAGCGCTGCTCCTCCTCCACACCAGAGCGCTAGTGATAGTCCAAACTCAAAAAAATCGTTGAAGTAAAACCAAAAGCTTCTACCGAATGGATTTATGAATGCTGCGAAGCCCATCAAGGTTGGGAGAACAAACAGACAAACGAGAACTACGACTGTAGGAAGCGAAACAGCTAAGCGTGCTTGGAAAGATTTGGTGAGGTTGCTGCTGCCCAAGTCCAGGTAGGTGTCGTTGACTTCAACGAAGCTTCCTCCGAGATCCATTGGGATTTGTCCGGTAGGAACTGGCAACGGAGAGAAAAATAGTGCTTCACCTGTGGCAAAGCGACGAGTTTCACCCGCCATGGGGCGGTAATTTTTGAGGTCAAGTTCGACTTGCTGTTCTGGTCTGGATGGCATGCTAGCTCAATTGAAAAGTCGGATGACTACAGCGAGTCGATTGTTACTCGCAGCCAAGAGGCATCTGTGCGCGCGTCCTTAACTTAGATAGTCTTGGAAGCAGTTTGCCATTCTGCGCGTTTAGTGAGATGTCTGTAAATTGTTTAATGTGAGCTTGGCTAGTATTTAGTGCGCCTCATAAGGAACTATTTGTCTCTACTTCTCAATATCAACCAGTCTCGTGGTAGGACCATCTGATTGCAGGCGCTCCAGCACAATCTTCGGCCAACGATTACGCGAGCGACGTTTAGCTATTTTGTACGTGAAATCTTGAACTAGGTTCAGGGGGTGGAAAAACAAGTTTCCCAAGAACATTGCGGCATCAATGCCACTTAAATAGTTTTTGCCATCGGTAGCAGCTTTTTTTTCTGCAATGACTTGTAGGGTGTGACCAAGAAACTCCGACTGTTTGAGGTTCGATGCTAGTAAATCTTTTACGAATGTATCTGATTTGCTTGAGTTGCCATTTTTGTCAAACCAAGGCCCGTTATTCATGTAAGCGCGGATGTACTCCCAAAAGCCCTTTTGCATTTCAAGGGTTTTTCCTATTGGAGAAACAAGGCTAATCATCAATGTATTTTCTGGGGCGCCGAATCGCTGAACCATGATTTCCAAAGAGGCATTTTTCATTCCGGCGGTATAAGGTCCGACCATCTGAAATTCGCACGTTAGTGCTTCCAGGCCATCCCAAGGGGCATGAAACAGTTCCCCGTTGTTGTCAAAATATACTTCGCGGGTGCGTCTGTTGAACATTATAGGTAACGGTAATCGGCGAAAAATCTCCCAAAAAAATGGGATCAGAACCAGTGGAGTTGCGACAATCAGAGCATTGCCGGTACCTGCGTAATTGCCATTTGCGAGTAACCACAGGGCTATAAGTAAGCAGGGAATCGATCCGAACGCCATTACGCCCGTGAGGAGACCTCGGTCCGTATCTCCTCCGGTTTTTAACGACAAAAAATTCTCAGTATGCTCATCGGTGATGAACAACTCCGTCGGTGCTTCGTCGGTAGTTTCATTCCATTTTAAGCTGGCATGAGGCACCGCCCCGTACTTGGCCTGGGCTTGATGGGCCAGATTCTTCACAACCATGCGAGTTCCTTGATTTCAATTGGTGGCAAGGTAATACCTTCTAGTGGTGAATAGCTAAGCGTACCATCTTTTCAATGTCGGTCAGTTTCGTAGATGGCCCATCCGACTGCAAGCGCTCAAGTACGATTTTCGGCCAGCGATTACGGGACCTACGTTTAGCGATGTTGTAGGTGAAATCTTGAATGCGGCTTGAAGGATAAAAGAATAAGTTTGCTGAAAGCATTACAAAATCAACGCCGCTCAGGTAGTTTTTTCCTGCGGAGGTGGATTTTTTCTCAGCAATAGTCTGGCGAGTGTGTTTTAGAAAGTCAGATTGCTTTAGGTTTGCTTCTAACTGGCTTTTAACGAAGGCGTCAGACTGGCTGTGAGCGCCGGTTTTATCAAACCAAGGTCCGTTGTTCATGTAGGATCGGATGTATTCCCAAAATCCTTTTTGCATGTCCAGTGTTTTTCCTGTGGGGCTGCCAAGACTAACCATGAGTATGTTCTGAGGCTTATCAAATTGCTGGACGACCACTTCAAGAGATGCATTGTTTATACCTGCAGTATAAGGGCCGATCATCTGAAACTCGCAAGCAACCGCTTGGGCTACACTCCATGGTGAGTGAAATAGTTCGCCATTGTTGTCGAAATAAATCTCTTTAGTGCGCCGATTAAATAATACCGGTAGAGGGAGTGGGCGGAGAGTTTCCCAGAGAAATGGAATCAGAAGCATTGGCAGGCCAACTAAAAGACCGTTTATTCCGCCTTCAGTTTTTCCTGTAGAAAAAAACCAAATAGCCATGAGTAGACAAGGAATAGCTCCTAGGGCCATCAGCCCGGTGATCAGTCCACGATCAGTATCGGCGCTGTTTTTTAGTGATAAATAGTTTTCTGTATGTTCATCCGTAATAAAGAGCTCCATCGGAGCTTGCCCGGTGGGCTCATTTGCGGTCAGAATAATACTGGACGCTTCGCCATACTTGGTGCGCGCTTCTTGAATGATATCTTTTAAAGTCATGCTATTTCTTTGCTCCTTCTATGGAATAGCATCTGTATTTTCCAAGTCGATCAATCTGGTCGTAGGTCCATTGTGTTTTAGCCGCTCAAGTACGATGTGTGGCCAGCGATTGCGTGATCTTCGCTGTGCCATGTTGTAAGTGAAATTGTGTATTAAATTTGATGGGTAAAACATTAGGTGGCCGATAAACATAAGTGAATCTATGCCGCTTAAGTAATTTTTTCCGCCTGCTGTGGTTTTTTTGTTCGCGATGGTTTGGCGCCAGTGTCCAAGAAGTTGCGATTGATTGAGGTTTGCCGAAAGCTGCGTTCTAACAAAATTATCTGATTCACTATGGTTTCCGTTTTTATCGAACCATGGCCCATTATTCATGTAGGAACGGATGTATTCCCAGAATCCCTTCTGCATGTCGAGGGTTTTACCTATTGGTGAACCTAGGCTAATCATTAATGAATTGTCAGGGGCGAAAAAGCGATGAAGCATTATTTCTAAAGACGTATTTCCAATGCTACCAGTATATGGGCCGATAATTTGAAACTCGCATGCCATTGCTTGAATTTCATCCCAAGGGGAGTGAAATAGCTCACCTTCATTTTCAACGTAGACCTCACGAGTGCGGCGATTGAATAGAATGGGTAGAGGAAGAGGTCGACAGACTTCATATAAGAAAGGAATTAAAAACATCGGGATCGCAATGGCGAGAGACAAAGCTGCCAGCGCCCATTCAGCTTCCATCGCCATCCATAGTGACAGAAGTAGGCCAAGCGGAGACGCGATACCTGCAAGCAAACCTGTCATTGCCCCCCGTTCAGCGTCGCCGCTCATTTTCAGGGTGAGATAATTTTCAGTGTGTTCATCGGTAATGAATAGCTCTATAGGGGCCTTGCCTGTTGGTTTCTCAGCCCTGAGAATTACCGTAGGCGGGGCTCCATATTTTGCATTCGACTGTCTTATAAGATCACCCAGTACCATGTGATTCCCTTGTTTTCTGGTAGGGATGTGCATTTCGTATGCATATCTTGAAAAAGATAGAATGACCTGTTTTCATGAGGTCGTAGTAAATAGATTGCCCTTTTACGCCTTATACAGAACAACATCTGTATTTTCCTAATCTGTCAGTCTGGTCGCAGGGCCATTATGCCTTAGTCGCTCAAGCACTATGTTCGGCCAGCGATTGCGCGATCTCCTTTTTGCGATATTATAAGTAAAGCTCTGTATTAGGTTTGATGGGTAAAATATTAAATGGCCAAGAAACATAAGTGCGTCTATACCGCTTAAATAATTTTTCCCTTCCGCCGCCGCTTTTTTTTCTGCGATAGTTTGGCGCCAGTGTCCAAGGAGCTGGGATTGATCGTTGCTCGCAGAAAGTTGCATTTTCACAAAGTTGTCTGAATCACTATGATTTCCATTTTTATCGAACCATGGACCATTATTCATGTAGGAACGAATGTATTCCCAGAATCCTTTCTGCATGTCCAGTGTTTTTCCTACCGGAGATCCTAGGCTCACCATAAGCGCGTTTTCAGGGTTTTGATACCGATGAACCATAATTTCTAAAGATGCGTTTTTCATACCAGCAGTGTAGGGGCCGACTATTTGAAATTCACATGCAACGGCTTGGATACCATCCCATGGACAGTGAAACAACGCCCCTTCATGATCAAAATAGACCTCGCGAGTCCTGCGGTTGAAAAGTATCGGTAGAGGAAGTGGTCGAAGTGTCTCCCATAGGAACGGGGCAAGGAAAAGCGGAACGCCAAACACCAATGGCCATATTACGGCTTCCCATCGGCCTTGAAGCGCCATCCACAACCCCATGACAAGACAAAGACTTGAGCAAATACCGCCAAGAATACCGGTCAACATTCCTCGGTCAGAGTCCCCTCCAACCTGAAGTGATAGGTATTGCTCAGTGTGTTCATCCGTAATGAAAAGCTCCATAGGAGCCTTGCCTGTGGGCTGATCTGCACTTAGAACTATCCGGCTAGTTGCATGTGCGAGACCGCGGGGCTGTTCGATCTCTACGCTCATAATGCCGAACTATCCGCTGATTCTGTTGCCTCGGTTTTGCTGAGGTTGGCCTTGAAGCACGTCATGAAATCCTGTCCTTGAGCAAAGGCTCTTTCAATCTTCGCGCTTTGCTCGTTCAAAGCTGAGCTCGGTTTGCCCCATTGCTCAGACGGTAAGGGTTTGGACCACTCAGCAATCGAGTTAGGTAGGGACTTCATGCTGAAACGATGATCCCATTCCGCCACCCAGTACGGAAAACGCCACCAAGTGATCAGGTGTGTCAGGTACCACAAGCCAACTCCGAAAGCGGAACGCTCGTTGTGCTGGTATTCCTCGTGCATGTCTTGTCGTTCTTTATCGAAGGTGTGACGACCCTCGTAGGGGGCTTTGCCAGGGCAGAACTCTGGACCTTTTTCCATGTAGACACGTATGGCTTCCCATTTGCCCAAGCCATGAGCAGGAGTCATTACGCCTTGTCTCACAAAGTGCACTACGTCAGCTCCGGAGTCGTCGAACGCCATACCAAAGGTATAGGCGCTTGCTACTCCCACTCCAGTAACCCCTGTACTGATTGAGAGCCAAGATACTGTCTCTTCCCATGGTTGAATGACAGGAGCGTCAGAACCTTCGGGGAAGAAGCAGACTTCACGACGTTGGCGGTTGAATCGAATTGGACGGGTGCGGGACTTCGCTCTGGTAGTGCTCAAGATAACGTAAGTACCCAGAAGCGCGGCTATTCCTCCTCCCCAAAGACTAAAGGTCACACCGAAATGGAACATACCTGCAGCTCTGTCCCAAAAGGATTCGGAAAATGGATTTCCCCAAGTAGTAGATCCTGCAAGCAAAGGCAGAACAATCAGACATGAGAAGATGAACATCATACCGAGCCCAATCATTGCCCTAGCTTGGAAAGCCTTGCCGAAATTACTACTGCCCAAGTCGAGGAATGTCTCGTTGACTTCAACGAAGCTTCCGCCGAAATCCATGGGGATTTGCCCGGTAGGCACCGGCAGTGGCGACAAAAATAGAGCCTCTCCAGTAGCAAAACGACGAGTTTCACCGGCGGCAGGGCGCTGCTGTTTAATATCGAACTCGTCGTGCTGCGCAGAGATAGGTGTCATTCGGAAAGCCATAAAGGGTGTTCGGCCTAGGACGCGCCCACTGTGGGCTCTTGAGCCGGTTCGGAAAATTTCACCTTGAAGTAATCCAGCAGGTTTTGCCCTTTGGCAAAGGCCTTCCGGATGTCAGCGCTTTCCTCGAGCAACGCTTCGCTCGACATAGCGTGCTGGTCAGGGGGGAGAGGTCTTGACCATTCCAGGACTTTTTTAGGAAAACCTGCTTTTGGCCGACTGTTCACCCAACCGGATATGTAGCACGGTATTGTCCAGCCGCTAAAAATTTGTATTGTCAAAAAGCCCCAGACGTAACGTAGAAATGAGTGATCTGCTCGATAACTACGACGACACAGATGGAAAAATTCGACGGAACCTTCCTCTAGTTCGTCCGATTGATCTGGGGGGAGGGCAGACATACCTTCCTCCATATAGGCACGAATTGCCTCCCACTCAGAAACGGCAAGGCTCAAATTACTGCTGGGTATAACGGACCACAATACATTTCCGGTGCCGGCATCCCGCAGGCCAATCATCAGTTTGTATTCTGGCATCACTGCATATTGGGTAATGAGTTTTCCCACTGAGACACAGGCTATAACATCTTCCCAAGGTACAAATCGTGGTTTATGGCCCTTTTGAGGTACAAATACGACTTCGCGGCGCTGCCTGTTAAAGCGAACAGGTGGGTGTGCTAAAACTTGTCGAGCGGCTTGATGGAAGAAATAAATATAGGTAAGTGCGATAGCGCCAATAATCAACCAAAGTATAGGGTTGAAAAAAAAGCTGAGCCAGCCACTCAAAAATGGCTCTGCGTTTCTTCTAAGGTAAGAGGCGAAAGCAGAGAAAATAAATAGCAAAGTCACAATGAGCATTATTGCGCCGATGCCAATTCTAGCCATAAATTCAAAATTACCTTGCCCGACAGCAAAGTCTAGAAAGGTTTCATTAGTGTTACGGTGCAGTTGGCGCGCACTGAAAGGCGGCAGACCTGTAGGGACGGGCCTAGGTGATAGGTAGACTATCTCTGTGCCAGATTCACTTTTAAAGTCTCCAGCATGAGGTAGTTGGTCATATTTATGCTTCAAGGACGCGCCTCATCGTTTTCACTCAGTTATTTATTGATTTTTCTGTCTTATTTGCGTTTAGATTTGCTTTGAAGTAAGTCATGAAATCTTGTCCTGAGCGAAGGCCTTCTCGATCTTGGCGCTTTGCTCTTTCAAAGCTTGGCTCGGCTTGGCCCATTGCTCAAACGGTAAAGGTTTAGACCACTCAGCAATGGATTCAGGTAGAGACTTCATGCTGAAACGATGGTCCCATTCCGCTACCCAGTACGGAAAACGCCACCAGGTGATCAGGTGTGTCAGGTACCACCAGCCAACGCCTAAAGCGGAACGCTCGTTGTGCTGGTATTCCTCATGCATGTCTTGTCGTTCTTTATCGAAGGTGTGACGACCCTCGTAGGGGGCTTTGCCGGGGCAGAACTCTGGACCTTTTTCCATGTAGATACGTATGGCCTCCCATTTGCCCAAGCCATGGATGGCTGTTGCTACGCCTTGGTTTACAAAATGGACTTTGTCGGACTTGGGATCGTCGAAGGCCATGCCAAAGGTGTAAGTGCTGATGATGCCTTCGCCGGTTGAACCGGTACTGACTGAGAGCCAGGCGACCAGTTCTTCCCATGGCTGGATGACGGGTACGTCGGAGTTGTTGGGGAAGAAACAGACTTCGCGGCGTTGGCGGTTGAAGCGGATGGGGCGGGTGCGGGATTTGGTGAGTGTGGAGCTGATGACAACATAACAGCCGATAATGGCAAATGCCGCGCCGCCCCAACCGGAAATCCACAGACCAAATTCAAAAAACTCGCTGAAATACCATGAGAAGTTACGTCCAAAAGGGTTGTTGAATGTTGATAATCCCATAATTGTAGGTAGGGCCAGCAGGCAAGAAACTATGAAACCCATGCACAGACCAATCATTGCTCTGGCTTGAAATGCTTTACCAAAACTGCTGCTGCCAATGTCCAGATATATGTCATTTACCTCAACAATGCTCCCACCCAAATCCGAGGGTATTTGTCCGGTTGGCACCGGCAGAGGCGATAAAAACGAAGCTTCTCCAGCGGCAAAACGTCGGGACTCGCCAGCGACAGGACGCTGATTGCTCAAGTCTCGCCAATCACCGGGCTGTATGATCTCTACGCTCATAATGCCGAACTTTCCGCAGATTCTCTTGCCTCGGTTTTGCTGAGGTTGGCCTTGAAGTACGTCATGAAATCCTGTCCTTGAGCAAAGGCTCTTTCAATCTTCGCGCTTTGCTCGTTCAAAGCTGAGCTCGGTTTGGCCCATTGCTCAGACGGTAAGGGTTTGGACCACTCAGCAATCGAGTTAGGTAGGGACTTCATGCTGAAACGATGATCCCATTCCGCTACCCAGTACGGAAAACGCCACCAGGTGATAAGGTGTGTCAGGTACCACAAGCCAACTCCGAAAGCGGAACGCTCGTTGTGCTGGTATTCCTCGTGCATGTCTTGTCGTTCTTTATCGAAGGTGTGACGACCCTCGTAGGGTGCTTTGCCAGGGCAAAACTCTGGACCTTTTTCCATGTAGCTTCGCATGGCTTCCCATTGTCCTAGCCCATGAAACGGAGACGGAACAGTATCGTTAATGTAGTAGGCTACCCCATTGGCTTTATCTTCTATGGCTATTCCAAGGGTAAAGGTTTTAACGACTCCAACTCCGGTTGTGCCTGTTCCTATCGATAGCCAGGCTATCGTTTCTTCCCAAGGGCGAATTATAGGTGTATCCGACTTTTCTGGGATGTAGCAAACTTCACGCCGTTGGCGATTAAACCGAACTGGAGTTGTTTTTGATTTTTTGATGGTTGTGCCAGTTATTACGTAAATCGCAATTAAAGCGGTGGCTCCTGTTAGTCCAAGTGCCATATAGAATGCATAATCCAATACGACTTCTGCTCTAGACCAGAAGGTTACTCCGTAGGGGTTTCCCCACGCTGTTGTACCCGCTAGAAGCGGCGCAAATATAAAAAAGAAAAATGCAATGAACATGGTGTTAGCTATCATGATTCGCGCTTGAAGCGCTTTTCCGGAATTACTGGTTCCGATGTCAAGATAGGTGTCATTGACTTCGATAAATTTTCCACCTATATCCACCGGTAATTGACCGGTAGGGACTGGCAATGGTGAAAGAAACAATGCCTCTCCCGTGACAAAGCTCCGAGTTTCACTAGCGACAGGGCGCTGCTGTTTAATATCGAACTCGTTGTGCTGCGCAGAGATAGGTATCATTCGGAAATCCATAAAGGGTGTTCGGCCTAGGAAGCGTCCACTGTGGGCTCTTGAGCCGGTTCGGAAAATTTCACCTTGAAGTAATCCAGCAGGTTCTGGCCTTTCGCAAATGCTTTTCGGATCTCAGCACTTTCCTTCAACAACTCATCGCTAGGTACCGCATGTTCTTCAATAGGACGTGATAGTGACCAATCCAGAACTTCCTTGGGGAATCCTGCTTTGGGGCGGTTATTGATCCAGGCCGCGATGTAGCAGGGTATCGTCCAACCACTGAAAAACTGAACTGTCAAAAATCCCCATACATATCGAAGGAATGAATGATGAGAGCGATATCCTTGTCTACACATATGGAAATAGGCGACTGAACCTGCTTCGAATTCATCCGATTGCCCCATGGGTAATGCTTGAACCCCTTCCTCCATGTAGACACGTATGGCCTCCCATTCAGCTATGGCTTGGTTCAAATTTTCACTTGGAACACTGACCCAAAGCACATCGCCATTTTTGTCACGAAGTCCGATAATTAGTTTGAATTCGGGGATTACAGCATATTGAGTGATCAGTTTGCTAACTGAAACGCTTGCAATTACTTCTTCCCACGGAACATAACGAGGGGGCATTCCTTTCTTGGGAACAAAAACAACTTCCCGGCGCTGGCGATTGAAGCGTATTGGAGGTTGATTGCTGACTTGGCGAATTGCAAAGAAAAACACGAAAAGGTAAAGAGTGGCAAGCGCACCCACAAAACCCCAAACCGCAATGCTTGTAAAAAAATCCAGCCAGCTACTCCAGAATGGCTCTACATCTCTTCTTATCCAAGATCCAAGCCCTGTTGTAAAAAAAAGAAAAATCAACAGGAACATCACCGCCCCGATTCCAGCTCGGGTCATAAACTCAAAGCTTCCTCGAGAAATAGCAAAGTCTAAAAAAACTTCATTGGCATAGCGGTGCAGCTGGCGCGAACTGAAGGGCAGCACTCCGGTAGGTACCGGTTTTGGTGATAAATAAACTATCTCAGTACCTGGTTCTCTCTCGATATCGCCTGCATGAGGCAACCGGTCGTATTTATTCTTCAAGGGACAGGACTCGTCAGGTGGTGGATTCGGGCTCTTGAATCGGTTCTGCAAATTTCACCTTGAAGTAATCCAGCAGGTTTTGCCCTTTGGCAAAGGCCTTCTGGATTTCAGCGCTTTCCTCGAGTAACGCTTCGCTTGGCACAGCGTGTTGCTCGACGTTGAGAGGTCTTGACCACTCTAGGACTTCTTTAGGGAAGGCGGCTTTTGGCCGGTTGTTGACCCAACCAGAGATATAGCACGGCAAAGTCCAGCCGCTGAAAAATTGAATGACCAGAAAACCCCCTACGTAGCGTAGAACTGAGTGATCCGCGCGGTAGCTACGTCGACACAAGTGGAAAAAGGGAACGCTGCCTTCTTCAAACTCTTCCGTTTCATCAGATGGCAGCGCGAAACTTCCCACTTCCATGTACATGCGGATCGCCTCCCATTCGGACACGGCCAGACTCAAACTGCTGCTCGGCACTACGGACCACAAGACATCGCCACTGGCGCTATCACGCAAACCGATCATTAGCTTGTATTCGGGCATCACCGCATGTTGAGTAATAAGCTGACCCGCGGATACACAAGCGATTGCCTCCTCCCAAGGGACATAGCGTGGCGCGGCCCCCTTTTTTGGTACGAACACAACCTCACGGCGTTGTCGGTTAAAGCGGATAGGGGGGTGAACAGTGATCTGGCGGACTGCATAACAAAATATACAAACGTAAACGGCGGAAAGGCACCAGATGAATCCCTGGACGTAGGCGTTTGTAAAAAAATCTATCCAACTGGTCCAGAAAGGCTGAACGTCTCTTCTCAGCCACGAGCCAATACCTGATACAAAAAGGAAGAAGAGGGTGATGAACATTACCGAACCGATGCCTGCACGAGCCATGAACTCGAAATTTGCACGGTCGACTGCAAAGTCCAGAAAGACATTGTTGGAGTCACGATGCAGCTGGCGAGCACTGAAAGGCGGCAGACCTGTAGGGACGGGCCTAGGTGATAGGTAGACAATCTCTGTGCCGGATTCACTTTCAAAGTCTCCAGCATGAGGTAGTCGGTCATATTTATGGTTCAAGGACGCGGCTCATCGTTTTCACTCAGTTATTTATCGATTCTTCTGTCTTGTTTTCATTTAGGTTCGCCTTGTAGTACGTCATGAAATCTTGTCCCTGAGCAAAAGCCTTCTCGATCTTGGCGCTTTGCTCTTTCAGCGCCTGACTCGGCTTGACCCACTGCTCAGGCGGTAGAGATTTTGACCATTCAGCAATGGAGTTAGGTAGGGACTTCATACTGTAGCGATGGTCCCATTCCGCTACCCAGTACGGAAAGCGCCACAGGGTGATTAGATGGTAAAAGTACCACCAACCAACTCCAAGCGCGGAGCGGTCACCTTCGCAGTATTCCTGACTAATGGTTTCACGTTGTTGATCGAATGTGTGTCGACCTTCATATGGCGCCTTGCCAGGGCAAAATTGCGGCCCTTTTTCCATGTAGATACGTATTGCTTCCCACTTGCTTAATGCATGGGTCGGCGTCATAACTTGTTGGTTTACGAAGTGCACTTTATTACGTTTTTTGTCGTCGAATGCCATTCCAAAAGTGTAATTGCTCATGACGCCTACACCTGTAACACCCGTGCTGACGGAAAGCCATGAGACCATTTCTTCCCATGGCTGGATGACCTGCTCGTCGGACCCGTTGGGAAAGAAGCAAACCTCACGTCGTTGTCGATGGAAGCGGACTGGACGGCTACGAGTTTTATTAAAAGTACTGCTGAGAATTACGTAAATCCCCATAGCTGAGAAACCCAATGCCCCCCACGTAGCAAATTCCAATCCTGGAAAGAAAAACTCTAAAAAATTATCTGAAAAGCTTCGGCCATAAGGATCCCCAAAAGATGTTAGGCCAATGATAAGGGGGCCGATTATAACGCATGTGATTATAAAAGCCATGACGAGTCCAATCATTGCTTGTGTTTGAAATGCCTTGTTGAAATTACTGCTTCCAATGTCGAGATAAGCTTCATTGATTTCTATGAAGCCTCCATCTAAGTCCATTGGGGCGTCGCCAGTAGGGACGGGGAGGGGAGCCAAAAATACGGCCTCGCCCGTCGCAAACTTACGCACTTCTCCGGCTGTCGGGCGTTGAAGTTTTATATTGATTTCTTCGATTGTGTCATTGTCAGGTGCTGGCATCAGATTACCCGGATGTTTGAGATTGGGTGGGTGTGTTTAGATAGTCATGGCTTATGAGTGCCCAAGGAGAAGTTTATAAAAAAATCTATCCAGCTGGTCCAGAAAGGCTGAGCGTCTCTTCTCAGTCACGAGCCAAAACCTGATACAAAAAGGAAGAAAAGGGTGATGAGCATTACCGAGCCGATGCCTGCACGAGCCATGAACTAGAAATTTGCACGCCCGACAGCTAAGTCCAAATAAACGTCGTTGGTGTCTCTATGTAATTGCCTTGAAGTGATATGCCAGTAGGTATAGGTCGAGGTGCTCAGTAGGCGACCTCTGTGCCGGATTCACTTTTAAAGTCTACGGCATGAGGTAGTCAGTCGTATTTATGCTTCAAGGATGCGGCTCATCGTTTCCATTCAGTTATTTATCGATTCTTCTGTCTTATTTGCGTTTAGATTTGCCTTGAAGTAAGTCATGAAATCCTGTCCCTGAGCGAAGGCCTTCTCGATCTTGGTGCTTTGCTCTTTCAAAGCTTGGCTCGGCTTGGCCCATTGCTCAGACGGTAAAGGTTTAGACCACTCAGCAATGGATTCAGGTAGAGACTTCATGCTGAAACGATGGTCCCATTCCGCTACCCAGTACGGAAAACGCCACCAGGTGATCAGGTGTGTCAGGTACCACCAGCCAACGCCTAAAGCGGAACGCTCGTTGTGCTGGTATTCCTCATGCTTGTCTTGTCGTTCTTTATCGAAGGTGTGACGACCCTCGTAGGGTGCATTGCCAGGGCAGAACTCTGGACCCTTTTCCATGTAGATACGTATGGCTTCCCACTTGCCTAGTCCATGAATAGGAGTCATGACCTCTTGTGTAAGAAAGTGCACCGTATCGGCCTAGGGATTATCAATGGCCATGCCAAAGGTGTAGCTACTGATTACGCCTACTCCTGTAAACGCGGTGCTGACTGAGATCCACGCAACCGTGTCTTCCCAAGGCTGGATCACTGGTTCTTTGGAACCATCCGGGAAGTAACAGACCTCTCGGCGTTGACGGTTAAATCGAATAGGTCGGGTACGGGCTTTGGCCGAGCACCGTCACGGTCAACGTGATAAACCGCTACACCCTCTTTGGTACGCGCTTCTTGAATGATATAGTTCAAAGTCATGCTATGTACTTAATTTCAATGGCGGGTAAGGTTACTCCCTCCATTGGTGAATAGGGAGGTTTACCGCTAATACTGCTTTGCTCTCCCGTATTTTATGTCTATCCATGTGGTGGGTTGTCAGTTTTTTCAAACACTTAGGAGCCAAGTCTCACACTGTTGCAGCTTTTCGTTGTCGTTCATTGTGTGAGATATCTTTTTATCGATTTCATTGAATTTATTGGGTTCGTTTTCTTGATAAAACATCAGCCAGCCGTCTCTGCCATCGTGCTCTATCATGTATTTTTTTTCACCTTTTCGAACGTTTAGTGACCAAGAAGAAAAGAAGTCTGGATGGTCTGAAAATACCGTTACGGTAAATCCGGAGCGACTTGCCATGTCATATAAATCAGTTTGTTTCATTTGTGGCCTCCTAGGCATGCATGTCAGATAAATTTTACTGGCTTTTTTCGAAGTTACCTTTGGCGCTACTAAAGACTTGAGTGCCGCCCCCTGATGACGGTTGTGTCATACCTTTTACAGACCAAGTATCATCAATCGGTTTGGCTGTCGATTTCAGGACGGGGGTTTTTGCAGTCGTTCGATAAATGCCTTGTAGTTTTAGTTCCACCGTGCCTGCTGCACGATTATCTCCGAGTGGGCCAATGCCAAGCTCTGATGGGGTTGTAGTTGGATTCAGAGAATAATAATTTCCTTGTGGGGCTCCAGGTGACTGGAATTGGTAAACAGTTTTTCCTCGATTCAACGTCTCTACATTTACTGGCTGATTAAAGTCGATACCGTTCAAGTGACCCGGAATGCTCATTTCATCAAAACCTTGTGTTCGATAGAACTCTGTAGCGGTCTCTTTTCTTCCACGAGCATTGATATCGTTATTGATATCTCCTGTCCGGCCGTACTTTTGATTCAGTTCAGCTCGCCTATCATTTGGGCAGTCGCTGGGGACGCAGCTTAACCCCAACGGATCCACCCATCCAGTAGGGTTAGGCACGTACTGGTAGTTGTTCAACCCACCCGCAAGCTTGATCGGGTCCGGCGTCAGAAACCGTCCAGTGCCCGGATTGTAGTAGCGATGCCGGTTGTAATGTAAGCCCGTCTCCGCGTCGAAGTACTGCCCCTGAAAGCGCAGCGGGTTGTCGATTTCGGCGATGTCGAGGGCGGCGAGGTTGCCGTAGGCGCGGTATTTCGCCGACCACATGATTTCGCCGCTGTAGTCGGTAAGTTCCTGAGGAGTGCCGAGGTGGTCGAGTTGGTAATAGAACGGTTCGGCTTTGAGCGGACCTTCGCCATCGAGCATCGCCAAGGGACGGAAGGTGCCCGGTTCGTAGAGGTAGCTGCGATAACGGTTGTCGGCGCTTTCGGCGATGAGACGTTCGCCTTGCCACAGGAATTCGGTGGTGTGGCCATCGACGGTTTTGGCGATACGTCGACCGAAGGCGTCGTACTGGTAGCTTGCGATGCTGCCGCCGGGGAGACTGACGCCGATTAGGCGATGTTGGCAGTCGTAACGGTACTCGGTGACGAGTTTCTGCCCGGTGCCGCGGCGTTCGCGAATCAGGTTGCCGTGGGCGTCGTAGTCGTAGTGGCGGTCGCCCTGCATCAGCAAGCGGTTGCCTTTGACGTTGGCCAGGTTCGCGGTTGGCTGGTCGCCTTGGCCAAGCAGGTTGCCTGCCGGGTCGTGGGCGAAGCTTTCCGGGGTGGTGCCACGGACGTTGATCAGGCGGTCAAGCGGATCGTAGTGATAGCTGCGGTTGCCTTTGCGGCTGTCGTCGATGTCGGCGAGGTTGCCGTTGGCATCGTAGGCGTAGCGGCGACGGAAAAGGTTACGGTCTTGCTGGCTGACGCTGTGGGCTTGCAGTCGGCCTTGTTCGTCGTACTGGTATTGGCTGAGCAGCAGACCTTGTTGGCGCTGCTGTTCGCGACCGGCACTGAACTGGTGCGTGGTGAGACGCGAGCCGTTGAGGTCGATGCTGCTCAGGCGACCGCCGGCCTGGTGACGGTAGTCGAGTTTGCTGCCGTCGGGGAGACGGCAGTGACTCAGTTGGCCGAGATTGTCGTATTCATAACGCGTGGTGCCCCAGCCTTGGTGTTCGGTGATCAGGCGATCTTGCAGGTCATATTCGTAGGCGAGGGGCCAGTGGCCGTCGTCGACGCTGACGAGGCGGCCGATAGCATCGTAGCTGTAGTGAATTTCCTCACCGTCGGCCAGGGTTTTCACCAGCAAGCGGCCTGCGGCATCACGCTGGTATTCGGTGACCAGCTCACTGCCGTCGTCGCCGAATTCGGTTTTCTTCAGCAGTTGGCCGTTGAGATCGTATTCGTAGGCGGTCCGGCGACCGTCGAAACCGGTTTCCTGCTGGATCAGGCCGTTAGCGTAGTAATCGAGGTGGTACTGCTCGCCGCGTTCGTTTTCGATGTCACTGAGCAGCAGGCGCGAGTTGTCGTAGCGGTAGTGCAGTTGACTGCCATCTGGATTAATACGACGGCTGACCAGGTGCAGGCCGTCGGCGTATTCGTAGCGGGTGACGCGGCCCAACTCATCACGCTCTGCGGTGACTTTGCCGTAGGCGTTATAGGTGAACGCGCGGGTTGCACCGCCGGGCAGAGTGATTTGCGCGAGACGGTTGGCGGCGTCCCATTGGTATTGAGTGATCGCGCCTCTTTCGTCCTGACGAGTGATCTGCCGACCCAATGCGTCATAGCGGTACTTGCGCTGGCCACCATCTGGTAGCTGTTCTTCGAGCAGTTGGCCGAGATTGTTCCAGCCCAGTTGATGACGGCTGCCATCCGGATGACGGATTTCCAGCAGACGGCCTTGGCGGTTGTAGCTGTAGTGCGTTGAGTTGCCATCCGGGTCGACTTGTTCGGTGATGTCGCCCTGATCGTTGCGCCAGTAAGTCCACTTCGCCGGGCCACGGTTCACCACACGGACGTAGCCGTGGTAGTACTCGTAAGTGGTGGGGGCGTCTTCTGGCGGAATCACCGCAACCAGTCGACCGGCTTCGTTGTACTGGTATTCGATGACTGCGCCGAGTGGGTCTTTTTCGGCGATCAGGCGGCCCTTGTCATCGTATGCCTTGAGGTGTTCAGCACCATCCGGATCGACTTTGGCGACCAGTCGAGCCTGATCGTCGTGGGTGTAGACCTCTTCGCTGCCGTCAGCGTTGGTCACCGTCACGCTACCCTTGTCATCCCAGGCGTAGTGCGCGTCCATCTGCGAGAAGCTTGCCCAGTGATGGACGCAGCGTGCCGACTTGCCTTCCTTTTCCCATTCCCAAAAGAAACTCGCACCGCCAGCCAGTTGCCGCTCAAGAATCACGTTCTGATCATTGTAGGCGTAGCGCTCGGCTTCGCCGGCGGCGTTCTTCGCCTCGATTAGGCGTTGCTGTGCGTCGTAGCGGTAGGTGACCAGAGTCTGGACGGTGCTCCAGGCATCTTCCAGGTTGTCCGCCGGGCTGAACTGCTGGTAGTCGATGGCGATGATGTGTTTGCGATCGTAACGCACGAAGAGGGCACGACCGGCGCCGTTATCGACACGTTTAATTCGCCCGTGAATGTCACGGGTGATGTGCAGGCGGTTGTCGTAGTTGTCGCTGATGGCGATCAGCGTCGCACCTTTGCTGTTGTAGCGGAAATGGTAGAACTGCTTGCGCTCGCCGGCCTGCGTGAGGACCAGCTCGGAAGGGTCATCGCCGATGAAAATGGCCGCTTCCGAGAGGCTGTTGGTGATCGCCGGACGTTGCACGCTCGGCAGTGGGAGCGTAGTGACGCGGTTCTCGTGGTCGGTCCAGATGACTTCGTCTTCGTTGATGTCAACGCGTTGCGCCAAGGCATGGCTCCAGCCGTAACCTAGGCCGCAATCGATTTCTGCGGCGCTGGTGCGATAGAGTCGCGTCCAGCTGAAGGGCAACAAACCGTCGAGCTCGCCATCCGTCAGGGTCAGCAGTTCTTCGCCCGTGACCATCGATACAGGGCAACCATTGGTGCAGGTCTTCTTGGCACAAGCGGCACTTTTATCGTCAGGTGTCTTTGACTGAGTCGAAACGTCGTCGACTTTTTCCTTTGGTGTGAGGGTGGTCTGTTTTTCTTTCTTGCCACGCGGAAACGAAGAAGCATCTTTGACTTCTTGTTTCGGCGTATCCGTGGTTTTCGGTACCTGATTTTTAGAGCCGCTGGCGGCAGCCTCGTCGATTTTAATCGCCGCCGTTTTGGTCGGCTTCATCGGCACATTTCTGGCGCTGGCAATTAACGGTTTCGACGTTTCAGCGTGTGCCGGCAGGCTGTGTTTGCCGCTCAACGTCATCAGTTTCGCGGCTAGCTCTTCAAGGTATTTGATGGCTGTACCGGACTTGACGGTAGACAGGGCTTTGGTGCCCACCCGCACCGCGATCCCCGCACCGCCCGTGAGGCAAATACCCAGCACCACGTTGATCAGAAACTCCGCTGCAATTGCCGTCACCACGTCAACAATGACCTGCGGAGGCAGCATGCCGACCCAGGCGACAATTGCCGAAACATAGATAAACATCAGTGGTTCGTCACTGAGGATCAACAGGCCTGAAGCAATGGTTTCCTTGGAGGCGGCATAGAGCTTGTCGATCTCGACATCCGACAAGTATTTGCGCAGCTTTTCGAGGTTTTCCTTTGGATGTGCGAGCAGTTCGAACAGGCTCTTAATGTCGTCCCACAGCCTGAGCAACGCTTTCTCCAGGCCATCCATCGCTTGTTTCAACAGAATGACCGAACGGCCCATGCGGTCAGCCGCCGAGTAGCTTGCCCACTGCGGCTGAAACTTGCCCGACCACTCACTTTGCAGCCAGCCCTCGAGATTGCCGATTACGCCCTGATACGAGTCGTAGAGCGCTTTGACGTTGCTCTGGGAAACGTTAGGAAAAAAGGTGATGCGGTACATCTGGCCTTTCTTGCAACCGTCGATCACCTTGATGCCGCTGGGACCGATAGTTGTTTCAATGACAGGACCGGTGACGTCGTCGTAGAGCGTACCTTTGGTGACGGGTTCCAGTTTCACTGGCGTGTTGCCGATGGGGACGAAACGCGCCGACTCGAACATATGGATCAGTGTGAAGTCGCCCGCCAGGGGGCAGGTCGCATAGGTCTGGACCGCACCGGTTTTAGTCTTGCGTTTGGTGACGCTGACTTCATTGCCGACTTTGAAGGTCTGGTCGACATCCAGTGCCCAACCGGTCAGGAAGCCATCCGCCCAGTCCTTGTAGTCGCTCAGGCAATTCTTGAAGTCTTTGAGAATCAGGTTCACGTCAGGCGTTTTGGCGTCCAATACGCGCAGGACCAAGGTACCAATCGGGGTATTCATGACGTGACTTCCTTTGTCAGCTGAGCAGCAAGATGCTCTGCCATATCTTCTGTGTTGGGTTGTTGGCGAACGAAGCGCTCGACCTTGTGGCGCAAGTTACTTTCGGGGAAAGCGAAGAACAGTTCCGGGCAGTCCTCGCCCAGCCACTGCATCAGGTTGTCGACGACGGTGTTCCAGTCTTTTTTCGCCAGCGTATCGAGCAGCTTCTGTGGCACTTCCCACCACGGCCATTCCTTTGCTGGAGGTACCGACCTCGGTCCTACCGTCAGGTTCTGCCCATTGATCAAGTACCGGTCGAACACGGGCAACACCTCGCCAGCGCTGGCACCCAGACCTTCAAGAATCGGGTAAATATGCCGTCCGTCCCAGAACCTTAAAAACACCTCGGTACCATCGGGTGTACGTACTTGAGTCAGGCTGCGCAGATGTTCGAACACCACGTCCGGCGTGCTGGTGGACACCGCCAGCCAACCCCAATCCTGAGCATCCGTTTCGGTAATCCACTGCAAAAAACCGGCATTTGGCATCAGCTCAGCGAGATAGGGCATCACTGGCTGCCAATCGGCATATGGCGTGCCGCTCCAGATAGGCATCAGTTCCGTTGCCATGTCTTGCTGGTAGAAGGCCTTGAGCGGTTCGGCATCGCTGGCCGCACTGACAATCAGATAGAGACGCTCAGCAGCTTGCAACGGCCGTTCAGCCAACCACGCCTGCGGATTCAACAGATCAGATTGCACAAGCACCTGCCTTGCACTTCTCGCACTCTTCACAGAACGGCGCATTGCGTTTCAGCGTATTAATCTGCGCCGGACTCAGGACCGCGCCAGCCTTATCGGCATCCGCCTGTTTCAGCACGCCGGGCAACAACGGCGCCGCCCCCGTCCCGCTGCCCGGTCCGCCACCGGAGTTCATGTTGATCGCCGGCCCGCTCAGGGTGACGCCACCTGCATCGATCTTGATGAAGCTGCCGCCGCCGATCAGGGTCAGTTCGCTGCCGGCTTCGAGCACGATTTTCATGCCGCTGCTCAGGTGGATTTCCTGGCCCGCGTCGATGAATTGCCCGGTGCCGATCTTGATGTGCTGGTTCACGCCCACGGTCAGGTGGTCGTTGGCGCGGGCTTCGACTTTGCGGTCTTCATAAACGGTGTGGTGTTCTTCGGCCTTGAATTCGCTGTAGCTGTTCTTCTCCACGGTGTCGTGGCGTTCGTTGCCGACGCGGATCTTCTGGTCGTGTTCGACGTTTTCGTCCCAGTCGCGCTGGGCGTGGAGGAAGATCTGTTCCTGGCCTTTCTTGTCTTCGATGCGCAGTTCGTTGAAGCCTGCGCCACCCGGCGAACTCAGGGTTTTGAAGGTGGTGCGGGTCTTGTTCGCCGGCAGGGCGTACGGGACGACGTTTTCCTTGTGGTACAGGCAGCCGCTGATCAGCGGTTGGTCGGGGTCGCCTTCGAGGAACGTGACGAGCACTTCCATGCCGATTCGCGGGATGGCGATGCCGCCGTAGTGCGCACCGGCCCACGCAGAGGAGACGCGCAGCCAGCAGCTGGTCTTGTCGTCGGCCTGACCTTCGCGGTCCCAGTGGAATTGCACTTTGACGCGGCCGTACTGATCACAGTGGATTTCTTCACCTTTTGGCCCGGTGACCACGGCGCTCTGGCTGCCGAGAATGCGCGGTTTCTTCTGCGTCAGCGGCGGGCGGTTCGGCACGTCCCACGGGGTGGCCTGGAAGCGGTTGCGATAACCCTGATGGAAGTCGTCTTTCAGGTTGGTCGTGCTGCTGGTGACCGACTCTTCCAGCACTTGCGGCTGTTTGCCTTCGTGCAGGACTTCGGTGAGCAGCCACAGGTCGTTCCATTTAGCTTTCGGGTGTTGGGTCAGGGCCAGGAAATGGCCACTGACCAGCAACGGCTGATCGCTTTTGCCTTCGCCCAGCTGGAAGTCGCTGCGGTGACGTTCGAGGGCACGTTTGGCCAGGTGCTTGCCGCGTTCGCGGTCGATGAAGCGACCAGGGTAGTCGTAGTCTTCGAGGTCGGGCAGGGCGTCGCCACGGTGTTCGCTTTCGAGGTTGATGCGCGGTTTTTCGAAGTCGTAGTCGCGGCGGGTGATGCGGCTGGTGCGGGTTTCCAGGCGCAGGTCGAAGCGCTTGATCACCGGGTCGCTGGCGACCATGCCGGAATCTTGCTGATAGGCCACGGGCGCGAGTTTCGGGAACACCGTCTGGTCATCGCCGAACACCAGTTTGTGGGCTGTGGCGCTGTGCTCGAAGTGGTAGTGGATACCTTCTTCCTCGCACAGGCGCTGGACGAATTGCAGGTCCGATTCATCGTACTGAACGCAGTAGATGCGCTCGGGATAAATCGCCCCGACTTTGAATTGGTAGGCATTGCTCTGGATGCCGTGCTCTTCGAGGACCAGACCGATGATTTTCGGTACCGTGAGGTTCTGGAAGATGCGCTGGTTGATGCGGTGCGCGAGGTAGGACAGTTGCGGGCGCAGGGTCACCGCGTAGCGGGTCAGGCGTTTGCCGGAATCACCCTGGGCGGCGCGATAGATCTGGCCATGGATGCCGCTGCCGTCGGGCGAGAGCTGCAAAAAGGCCGGTTTGTGCAGCAGGCTTTCGAGGTCCAGGGACGGCTTTTCACTGACCAGTTCCACCTCAAACACAAACGGCTGGCTGATGGCTTCCCGACCTTGCAGGGATAAAACCTGGAAGTCGCTGGAAAGACCTTCGATGGTCAGGGCAAAGTGAGTCTGATTGGCCGGCGCGAACATCCCTTGTTCCTCGTGCTGTGGAGCGGCGTTCGTCGACAACCGCAAAGCGGATCAACGCACGCGAAATTCTGGAGGGGCGTAAACAACATCGACCAGCAGAGCTGGCCGATGCTTGTAACGATCAGCCGTAATTAAACGACTGGAGCACGCCAGTCATCGGAACCCGAAGTACCGGATACTTCGTGGGTCCAGGTGATTTTGCGGTAGGTGAACTGCACTTCTTCCAGGTGGGTGAAGTGCGAGTTGCCTGGATCCTGGCAGTTGTGCATTTTGTTGTTGATGGCGACGATGATCGCGTCTTCCAGTTTGGTGGTGTAGTAGTGCTCTTGAGTACCTTGAGCCGAAGTACGGAACCACTGGATAACGATTTCGCTCATGCGCTCGCCGGAGGTCAGAGCCGCTTGCAGCAGAGGCGAAGCCTTGTCGTAGACCTTGGTGATCACGACTGGCTTGTGTACGCGCTGACCGGTCGGTTGGCCGGATTGCGGGTCACGCGGGATGATCACGTCGTGGCTGAAAGCCTGAACCATGACCTGGTCTTCGTGGCCTTCCTGGTAGGTGTTGCCAACGGAGTCGGCAGTGAAGGCGCCGGCAGTGATCAGGCCTTGTTTTTCGCCAGTGACGGACATGTACGCTGGTGTTGCCATGGATGCTCTCCTTGCTGAATAAATAAAGGTGCCCGGGAGGCGGTATCGCCCGGTGGGTGCATGACTGTTATCAAGGTCCGTGCCATAAACGATAAAAGCCATATAAAACAAAGCTTTGAGATGGTTTTGCGACTGTTTTTGAAACGCCGCGCAAGGATCTACGCGTAATGTGCGCAAGAACTTGCGCAGCACTGCGCAACTTCTTGCGCACTCGGCTGGAGGCCCTGATTAGCCGGATGTTGTGCAGTGAAACCGGAGGATTTGCTCGGTCGATTGCGCAACTTCTTGCGCATCAAGGCGGTTGGCCATCACTGAGAGAACCCGTGTAACAAGTGCAACGAACTGCGCAGCCGGGTGGTCAAAACTGCGCTGAGAAAACCGTACATTTCCCACATTCAAGGAGCGCGACATGAAAATCCTGATGGTTTTGACGTCCCACGATCAATTGGGCAATACCGGTAAGAAAACCGGCTTCTGGCTGGAGGAATTCGCGGCACCGTATTTCGCTTTCAAAGACGCCGGCGCTCAGCTGACGCTGGCGTCGCCCAAGGGCGGCCAGCCGCCACTGGACCCCAAAAGCGATGAGCCCGATGCGCAGACCGCTGCGACGGAGCGTTTTCGCAAGGATCCGGCGGCCCAGTCCGCATTGGCGTCCACCGCGTTGCTCGGCAGCGTGCGAGCCGAAGATTACGATGCGGTTTTCTATCCGGGCGGGCATGGCCCGTTGTGGGATCTGACTGAAGACAAGGTTTCGATCGCATTGATCGAGGCGTTTTACAAGGCGGGCAAGCCGGTTGCTTTGGTCTGCCATGCGCCGGGCGTGTTGCGTCACGTCAAGGGCGCGGATGGTCAACCGCTGGTCAAAGGCAAGCGTGTGACCGGTTTCACCAACTCCGAGGAGGAGGCGGTGCAACTGACCAATGTGGTGCCGTTTCTGGTGGAGGACATGCTCCAGGAGAAGGGCGGGATTTATTCCAAGGGAGATGACTGGGCGAGTTATGTGGTGACCGATGGTCTGCTGCTGACCGGGCAGAATCCGGCGTCGTCCGAGGCGGCGGCTGAAGCGCTGCTGGCGAAGCTGAAATAACCACGAACCTTGTAGGAGCCGGCTTGCCGGCGATAAGGCCCTGAAGAGCAATACAAGTCCAAGGGCCCCATCGCCGGCAAGCCGGCTCCTACAAGGGGGGATTAACGGAGCGTTGCGAAGCATTCCTCGATCGAGCGCCGTTGCGTCTCGGCATACAACCCCAACTCGTCGATGGTCGATCGTCCCAGGGCTTGCTCGAATGCTTGCTGGTTCGAATGCTCGCCGTAGTGGGTTTGCGCGGCATCCCCCAGGTTTGACTGGAAAATCCCCGCCGCGCTGACCGGCAGGAAATCTTCGTAAACCAGCGGTTCAACCCGCAAATAGCCATCGCTGAGCAGATCTTCTAGCGACAAGGATTTAAGCGCCTGCGCTCCTACGCCTTTCTCCGTCACGAAATAGCGAAAGTACGCCAGTTCCTGTAGGCGCATGCCCTCGACGGTGTCAGGGAATTCGCTGAAATGCTGCGTCATCAGCGCGTTATAGCGTGCGGCGTTGCCTTCGTTGGGGAAGTCCCCGAGTTCGTCGCGAGCAGCATTGAGCAAACGGTCATACAGCGCTCGTCCTTTAGGCGTGAGCGCCGCGCCGCGCTGCTCGATTTCACCGAAACGAGCGCTGTGGCTGCCGCGACTTTCGGCCTGATCGGTGAAGGCGACAGGCTCGTCCAGCGCCTTGAAACTGGTCTGACGCAACAGGATCGGGCACTGCCGGCGGGGCGGGCCTTCGATCACCGCTTTAGGGGTAATGCCGTGGGCCGGCATTTGCGCCTGCACGATGTCGATGTCCAGCGTGCGCGGCGTCAGGTGGTTGATGTGCGGCCCCTTGAACGCCACCACGTCGGCGATCAGGCGATGCTGAGCGCTGAGTTTCTGGTACTGCTCGGCGGTGACCGTCGCGCTGTGGTGCCAGCGGAAGGTTTCCAGCGCTTGCTCGACGAAGTCCTGGGCCTCGGGCTCGGTGAGGCCACCTTCGGTTTCGGCACGATCAATGAGGTTCAATGCTTTTGGCGTGAAGATCGAGCGCTTATTCAGCACCGATTGCGCAAAGGCGCGCAGCTCAAGGTCTTCGATCAATTCCAGACGCAGCAACGAGGTGAACACTCGAAACGGGCTGACCTGCAGTGCGGCTTCATGCACCGCGCGGAACGCCGTGGAATGCACCGGCACGCCGGCCGGGGTCAGGTCGTAATAGCCGACCGGTTGCATGCCCATCACCGCAAACAGCCGGGCGAGGGTGGCCAGTTCAGCGGCGGTGCCGACGCGGATGGCGCCATGACGCTCCAGGTCCAGACGCTGGATTTCACCGGTGCTGTTCAACTGCCGGGCGATCTGCGGGTCATTCTCCAGTACATGGCGGTTGGTCTGTTCCACCAGTTCCATCAGCGCGCCGTACAGCGGCACTTCTTCGCGGTACATGTCGGACATCGCTTTGGAGAAGCGTTGGCGGATCAGGTCAGGGCTGACAAAGCTCGGGTGGCTCATGAAAAAATTCCTGGCGCGGTGACGTAAAGGATGCGGAAAAGATCGCAGCCTTCAGCGCCGCCGACAAACGAAGAATCTTACGGACTTCATTCTTCCAAGGACTGCTTGCTCAATGCATCCTCTGGTCCTGAGGGCTTTCCGAGCGTTGGGATGCCAAAAACTCCCGATATAACCGCGCCGTGCTCCCTGGCTCTTCGACCATCGGCATATGGCCGATGCCGTCCCAGATTTCTACACGCAGATCCTCGATGCCTTTGCTCCAGATCGCCACGCTACTGACATCGATCAAGCGGTCCTTGCGCCCCCACAGCAGCAGCGCCGGGCACTTGATGTCGGGCAGTTTTGGCTCCATCGGCGGGCTGGCGCGAAAGTCGCTGAAGATTTCTGCCAACTCATCCCGGGACTGTTCATAACGCTGGGCGATGGCGTCCAGCACCACGCCGGGCACCCACGGTGGTTCGGCCATGGTCATGGCGTAGAAGCGCCGGAATTCTTCTCGGGAGTGAACCAGGAACGGGTTGTGCCCCTGGGCCAGGTGGCGTTCCAGGTCACTGATTTCGGGGGCGGTGACACCGGCCGGGTCGATCAGCGCGACCGACGCGATGCGCTCCGGGTAGGTGGCCGCGAGCCAGGCCGCCATGTAGCCACCCATCGAGTTGCCGATCACGTGGACCTTCTCGACGCCGCAGACGTCGAGCAACTGGATCATTCGCTTGGCCTGCAAGGGAATGTCATAACCGCCGCCGGCCTTGAAGCCGGTTTCGCCATGCCCCGCGATGTCGGGGATGATCACCCGGTAGGTGCCGACAAAGTGCCGGGCAAAACGCAGCCAGATATTCTTGTCGGCGCTGTAGCCGTGGAGCATCAGCACACTGCTTGACGCTTCATAAGGCCCGCCTTGCCAGGTCGAGACGGTCATTTCGGCGATGGGCACGACGATTTTGTGTAGCCGATACAGCTTGGCTTCGGCCGCCATGTTCAAGTCATAGAGCCAATAACCGATGGCCGGGTAGCTCAACCAGCTCCAGGCCGCGAAAACTGCGATAGCGACAACCAACAAAAGCATCAGGCGTCTCCCTTCTCTCTGATCAGGACAGCATGTGATCGGCGGGTTTCAGTGCCCGGGTCAATCGGTGGTAGCTGAAACTGAACCCCGGAAACATGGCGATTACATGACCGCTCTTGCTTTGATACCAACTGTGGCAGCCTCCTGACTTCCATACAGTGCGTTCCATCTCCCGGTGGATCATTTCAGTGTAGGTACGTTCTGCCTCGGGGCGTACTTCGATGCTGCGCAAACCCTGTTCTTTTAACGTGCGAATGCAGTCGAGGATGTAATTCATCTGCGATTCGATGATGAACAGCGCCGATGTATGGCCGATACCGGTGTTGGGACCGGTGACGATAAACAGGTTGGGGAAGTCCGGCAGGCTGGTGCCGAGGTAGGCGCGAGGGTAGGTCGCCCAGAAATCCCTGAGTTGCTTGCCGTTTTTTCCGCTGACCGGGTAGGAAATGACCCCGTCAGTGGCGTCGTAACCGGTGGACCAGACGATCAGGTCCACGTCGATGTGCTGCCCGTCCTGCATGACGATGCCGGTTTCGTCGATGGCGGCAATGCCTTGCTCGCGGCTGTGCAAGGTCACATTGTCGCGGCCGAGTGCCGGGTACAGGGTGCTGGAAACAATGACCCGCTTGCAGCCGATGGCGTAGTCCGGTGTCAGTTTTCGTCTGAGTTCAGGGTCGGGCACTTGTCGCTTGAGGAAGCGCAGGGCGTGTTGCTGGACCATACGGATGGCCGGTTTCGAATATTTGAAGGCAATCACCCGGGTTTCGAATTGCCAGTAGATCATCCAGCGCAGCAGCTTGTAGGCGGGTTTGAGGCCGAGCAACCAGCGCTGGAAAGGCCCAAAAGTGCGATCGCCCCGTGGCAGCACCCAGTGCGGTGTGCGCTGGAATACATGCAAATGCTCGACGTCCGGAGCAATCGCCGGAATCACCTGGGCCGCGCTGGCGCCACTGCCAACGATGGCGACGCGTTTATGCCGATAGTCGTAGGCGTGATCCCAATGGTTGGTATGAAAAGTCTTGCCCTGAAAGCGCTCCTGGCCCTTGAAGCGTGGGACGACGGGCTGACTCAGCGGCCCTGTGGCGTTGATCAGGAACTGCGCGTAGAACGTGCCTTTGCTGGCGGTGTGCACTGCCCAGCGTTTGGCGTCGTCGTCCCATTTGACGCGTTCGACGTTCGCCTCCAGTTCCACCCTGTCGCGCAGGCCGAATTGCTCCACCACGTGCTGCGTGTAGCGGTGCAATTCGGCTTGTTCGGCGAACATTTGCGTCCAGCGATAGGGCGCAAAGGACAGCGAATACAGCGGCGAGGGCACGTCCACGGCCGCGCCGGGGTAAGTGTTCTGGCACCAGGTGCCGCCGAAGAAGTCCCGACGTTCCAACAGACGAAAATCATCGATGCCGGCCTTGAGCAAATTGATCGCCGCACACTGGCCGCCGAAACCGCTGCCGATGATCAACACTTGGAAAGTCTGCATGGGCCTCCTTTTTTCTCGTTATTTGTCTCTTCAGGTATAGCCAAACATTCGGGGCTCGCCTCCTGTCTATACCGCGGTATTCAGACTGCTGGCCGGTGATGGCTATTTGACGTTGCCCTGTTAGACTTCGAGCACACCCGCAACCCCAGGTGTGATCAGGTTCCGTTCAGCGGTACAGAGGCCTTATGGGAAAAACGGGAGGAAAAGGACTTTCACTGGCCAGGAGGCTCTATGCATCGCGAAGCCTGGGGCTAGCCGCGGGACTGGTGTGTGTGGCCGCCGCGATGTACCCGCTTGATCCGCCATTGTGGGTCTGGGCGATGATGCTCTTCAACGGAATCTTCTGGCCACACGTGGCCTACCAATGGGCGCGTCGGGCGAAGGTTCCCTACCACGCCGAACACCGTAACCTGCTGGTCGATGCCTTTCTCGGCGGCTTCTGGGTCGCCGCCATGCAATTCAATCCGCTGCCCAGCGCAACCACCATTGCCATGATGGCGATGAACAATGTGGCCATTGGCGGTTTGCGATTCCTGCTGGTGGGCACGGTTGCGCAACTTCTGGGCGTTTGCGTCGGATACTTTCTGTTTGCGCCAGCCTTCATTCCTGAAACCAGTCAACTGCAGCTGTACGCCTGTTTACCTTTGCTGTGTCTGTATCCGTTGGCGCTGGGCTGGATCTGCTTTCGCCAGGCCACCACGCTTGGCCGGCAAAAGCGCGAATTGCTTGCCCTGAGCCGCACCGACAGCCTCACCGGCCTGCTCAACCATGGTGCCTGGAAGGACCAGTTGGAAGTCGAATTCCAGCGCTGTAAACGCCAGAATCGGGGTGGGGCTATTGCGTTGATCGACGTCGATCACTTCAAAGCCATCAACGACACCTACGGGCATGTCGCCGGCGATATCGTCTTGCGGCAGTTGAGCAAGGTGCTCAAACAGAACCTTCGGGCGACTGACGTGGCCGGCCGCTACGGCGGTGACGAGTTCTGTGTGATTCTGCCGGACCTTGCGCTCGGCAGCGCCGCGGCGGCCATGGATGCCCTGCGGGATCGTTTCGCCACCCTCAGTTACGAACAGAGCCCAGCGCTGAAAGTCAGCCTGAGCATCGGCCTGGCCGCTTTCACCCAGGCGCACACAGACGCGACGCTCTGGCTCAACGACGCCGATCAGGCGCTTTACCAGGCCAAGACCACCGGCCGCAATCGGGTTATCTGTAGCGGCGAGGGCGAACCTCGTCACGAACTGTTCGACCCGGTCTGAAAGCCTGCACAAATCTCTTGTAGGAGCCGTGATGCGGCGACTGATTGACACGCGGGCAGGGTGACAAATGTTTTCATATCGGGATGTCACCCTGCCTTCCTTCTGTTCAGGCTACTCCGCCCTCAGTAATGACAACGTGTGTTCGTAGAATGCTGTTTCTTGCGTTGCGATGCCGGGATATGTGGGCAAGTAGTCCTCGTCAAAACACCAGGCCTGGGCACTGGTCGTTGGCGGCGCATGAATGATCAGACTTAGTGAAGAAGACATTTCCCGGGGAGGCAGTTGTCGATGCACTTCGTAATAGGGTTGCATGTGCAGCACTTGGCCTTGGGCGAGTTTAAAAGTTGTTTCTTCACCCAAGGGAGGGCGAATGCCAGTGCTTAATTGCGTCTGATCGAGGATGTTGCGCTTGACGGTGGTGTAGCCATCGCCGCTGTAGCCCACCGCATAAATCTCGAAATCGTGGGTGTGGTTCAGGTGGTAGATGAACGTTTCGCTTTCGTCCTTGCTCGACACCGGAGCCCAAAAACCGAGGCGGACGGTGTAGGCATCCGAGTAATGCAGCACAAAGGCGTAGGCGTTATACAAGCTGTTTTTGGTGCTGTACCCGTCACGTTGAAGGGTGTTGTAAAGATGCTCGCTCAGCAATGTTCTGTTGGTGGCAAGTTCGCGCAGGTCCGCAATGATGTGTGATTTATCTTGATGGAGGTCGTACGTGTCCATGCGTTCAACAAAGGTGGCCAATTTCATGCTATCTCACCCACGTGTTGATCCAGTAAGTCATTGAGTCGAGTGTTTTGCAGGTTTCTTAAAAGAGGCGCATAACCCAGCGCTTTAACGGGATTTACCCCATGAATCATCTGGAACGCTTTCCATGCGACGGCGGGGTGATAGTGATAAATCAGTTCTTCGGCCACTTTACCGGCCCCGGGATCTTTGGCTACTTGCAGCAATTCCAGGCTGACCAGGTAGCGGGCGGCGCTGTCGTCATGGGGGAACCAGGCAATTTTTTGCAATGACGTACGATCGAATACGTGAATGTCGGCACTCCTGTCAGGAAAGTTAAGACTGCCGATAAATGTGGAATGCCCAGTGCCGTTCGGATTGCTGTCAAACAGGGTTTTCGTACCGTCGATGAACAACGGATTGCTGGCGTCTACAATGACTTGCTCCCCGAGAGTCAGATGCTCATCTTTAACTCCGTAAAGTTGAATGGAAAAAGCTTCTGTATTGATTGCAAACAAAACACTGTTGCCGGGTACGGAATAGAGTTGTTCAGATGTCGGCGCGTTGTCAGGTGCCTTGAGGCTGATATTGCCATTTTTGTTGCAGTGTAATGTTAATGTGCTGGTGTGGGTGTTTGTCAGTTTCATGATCGCGGCGCGGTAAGATACCTCGGAAGTGCTGGCTGTTTGCTGAAATATTTGGTCGGCCAGTTTTTTTACTTCGGCAGTCATATTCAGTTTTTTGATGTTGGTGATAATTTGGGAGGGTTGCAAGTCAGAATCAAGCAGGTTTTTTATCATGTGAGTTCGCCTTTATTTTTTATGTTTTTTGATCAGGCGCAGCGGAGGCGGTTGTAGGCAGGCGTCAGAAGCTGTGCGCTGTGACCGCTGACGTCTGCCGTTACTGATGGAGGCAGTGTTACTGAGTGAATTCAGCGGTCTCGATAAACTGCCAGTATTGCTTGATTGCCTGGAGATTGCCGACGTTGAGTCGAGGTGTGTTTAACCAGCAGTTCATGTCCTGACACCTTCTGGTCGAAGCGAAAATTTTGTTTTTTTCCGCGTGAAACAGCGGTATCTCGGACCAGTTTTTGGTTGTTTTCTGCATCGTGGTCTCGTCCTGTGTGATTGCAAGTCCGCCAGGCGTTATCAGGGATTAATTCTTGGTGGGCAGGTTCCAGAAGTTTTTGATTTCGAAAATGTTAGCCATGTTGTAGCGAGGTATAATGCCGCTGCAGTTAATTTCATTGTCACATTTTGTTGGTGTGGTAATAACTTTGGCTTCGGCGCGTAATAGAGGGGTTTTGTGCCAGTTGCTAGTGGTTGTGTTCATCAGTATTTCCTTGTTGTTGTAGGTTGGGTGAGAAAAGTCTATCTCGGGGGGTATTGATTTTAGGTTGTTGATTTCAGGGTTAAGTGTTTTTGTTACTTGGCGGTTTTAAGGTTAGAGGGAGCGATATTTAATAACAACTCTGGAGTTGTTATTAAATATTGGCATTTGTTTTGGAGTGTGTATTTCAGCAGGAACAGAAAAAAGCCATACGGCTCCAGATTCCTTGAAAACTTGCCGGTGACATTGCGTCTACCGGCTGAATCACAGGTCGTCTTTGGAGCCGAAGTTAGAGAGAACTCATTCTTTAACGCTCATAAACTCTTCTGCCCAACGGATGTATTCCTCAGGCTGCGTATAAGTATGCGTCAGTTCCGTAGCGCTCAAGTCCGAGGTCTGGGTGAGGATCTGCCGCTGCTCGCGCAGGCTGTCGTAAGTCGCCTTGATCGCAGCAAAGTAAGCGCCATGACCGTCGATGGTGACCCGCACGCCCAGCTCCGCCAGACGTTTGTCGTCGCGCAGCAGCGGGTTGCCGTAAGTGACCAGCATCAGTGGCACGCTCAGGTGTTCGGCGATCTGTTCGAGGTGGTCGAAGTCCCGCACGCCCACCATGCAAATCCCGTCCGCACCGGCCTTCTGGTACTGCTGGGTGCGGCTGATGATTTCCTGTACTGGCAGGATTCCCGCGTGGGTGCGGGCGATGATGGCCATTTCCGAGTCGACCCGGGCTTCCAGCGCTGCGCGGATCTTGCCGACACCTTCGGCGACACCGATCAGGTCGGTGGACTTGCGGCCGAATTGCGCCGGCAGCAGGGTGTCTTCGATGGTCAGGGCAGCAATGCCGGCACGTTCGAGTTCGACGATGGTGCGCATTACGTTGAGGGCGTTGCCATAACCGTGGTCGGCGTCGGCAATTACCGGCAATTGGGCGACACGGCCGATGCGAGTGGCCTGCTCGGCGAACTCACTGAGGGTGATCAGGGCAAAGTCGGGTGCGCCCAGCACCTGTAGCGATGCGACAGACCCACCCAGGATCCCCACTTCAAAACCCAGGTCTGCGGCAATGCGTGCCGACATTGGGTCGAAAACCGACGCGGTGTGATAGCAGGTTTTGGAAGCGAACAGTTCACGGAAGTTACGGCGCAAATCTTGATGTGAAAGCCTGGACATATGAGTTCCACCAATGGAATGGAAGGGCTTGAGCAAAAGTGTCAACGCCGAAAAAACAAAAGGCTATCACGCTAAGGGGGGAAGAATGATGACGAATTTGCAGAGCGGGCCTGATCGAAACCGCCATTGAGAGGCCTGAGGTTGCTTCAAGCCGCCGCTGCCTGCTGCTGTTGATTGAGCAGCGGCACCGCGCGTACCGAGTTGCCGGGTTGCAGTTGCAAGCGTTTGGCGGTGAGCCGGTCGACGATCAGGCTGTTGCCCACCCGCCTGGCGGGGGCGGCGGTGATGCGGCAGTTTTCCAGTCGGCGGTTGTGGATCAGCCAGACCGGCGCCTGGTCGTCTGGCGTGCCGATGACCAGCGATAGCGCCTGGCTGTCGCGCACCGTGCGGATTTTCGACAGCGGTGCTTCGATGACCGGGCCGGCGTCAAAGATGTCGATGTAGCCCTTGTGCGTGAAACCTTCTGCGGTGAGGATTTTCAATGCCGGTTCGGTATTCGGGTGAGCCTTGCCGATCACGGCCTGGGCCTGTTCGGTGAGCAGGCAGGTATACAGCGGTTGGCGTGGCATCAGTTCGGCAATGAACGATTTGCTGCCCAGCCCCGACAAGTGATCGGCATGGTTGAAATCCATCTTGAAGAAGTGCCGGCCCAGGCTGTCCCAGAATGGCGAGCAGCCTTGCTCGTCGGCGCTGCCACGCAGTTCGGCGATGAGCTTCTCGCCGAACAGGTGCGCAAACTCGGCAGCAAACAGCAAGCGCGCCAACGACAACAATCGACCGTTACTGCCGTGGCGTTGATCGTGACGCAGGAACAGGGAGCAAATCTCCGATTGCCCGGTCATTTCGTTGTTCAGGAACAGTGTCGGGATTTGCCGCCGGATGCCCAGATCCGGTGACGCACTGACTGTCAGTCCCACTCGATAGTTGTACCAGGGCTCACGCAGGCCAACGGCCCCCGTCAGGGCGCTGACACCCACTACTTGCTGATCGTCGTCTTCGAGCACGAACAGGTAGTCGGCATCGGCGCGTTCAACCTGCTCCGCGAAAGTTCGTTGCGCCCAGCGCACCCGGTGCGCCAGGCGGTCCTCGCTGGCGGGCAGGGTGGTAAAGCCGGGGCCGGCCTGCCGGACCAGCGCCAACAGGGCGGGCAGGTCGGTGATCTGGACCGGACGGACAATCATTTTGCAGCTCCTTCTACACGCAGGTTCGAGCGCTGTCGTTGGGCACTGGACGCGATGATGCTCACAGCGCGATCACCCGGATCGGGCTGCCGTCGGTGACATTCAGTGCCTCGCACATCTCGGCGCTGAGGACCACGGGTTGCCCTGCGGTGTAGTCCAGATCGGCGACGATGGCGCGATAGTTTCGCAGTGAATCGTTGCTCACCAGGTAGCGTCCGCGGGCATCGATGGTCGAGCCCGGTGTGGCGGTGCCATTCTGGCTTTGCGCGATAGTGCGGATGTTGGCGAGCCGTGCATACAGGGTCGGGCCGCCGTCGAACAGGTCGATGTAGCTGTTGGTCTCGAACCCCTCGCGTTCAAGGATATCGAAGGCCTCCTGGCCATCGGGGTGAATACGGCCGATGCAGTCCCGCGCGGCCTGGGGCAGCATCGGCACGTAGATCGGATATTGCGGCATCAGTTCGGCAAGAAATGTCCGGCTCTCCAGCCCGCAAAGGCGCTCGGCCTCGGTGTAGGGCAGGTCGAAGAAGTGTTTGCCCAGCGCATCCCAGAACGGCGACCGTCCTTCTTCATCGCTGAAGCCGACGATTTCGGTGATGACCGCTTCGGCAAAGCGCGGCAGGTGCGCGGCGATGAACATCAGGCGCGCCCGTGACAGCAATTCCGAGGACGGTGTGCGCACCAGTGCCGCATCGATGTGAAACCCGCGCAGCAAGGTGTGGCCACTGAGGTCGTGGCACAACGACAACGCCGGCACGCCGTGCTCGATGTTCAGTTCTCGCGAGGCGCTGGTGAAATGCCGGTTGCGCAGGCTGTAGAAGGGTTCGCCGAAACCGGCAGTGGCGAGGATTTCCGAACAGCCCGCGAGGCGCCGGGTGGTCAGGTCCTCCAGCACGAAGAAGTAGTTTTCCGGGCCATGCTGTTGCACGTTTTTATCGAACGAGGCGCAGGAGTCGAGAATCCGCTCGCGCAAGCGTTCGGTGTCGTCCGGCAGGGACGTCACGCCGACCAGGCTTTCTTGCGCCAGTCGCTGCAACTGGGGCAGGTCGGTTAACTCCACTGGGCGTAAGACCAGCATGGATGCACTCCTGTATCAAAGGGTTCGGCGGTTGGCACGAACCTGACTATCACTGTCGGTTTCCACGCATTGAATCGGCGGTCGCTTGATGCTGTTTGCCAGGCGCCACTCTTTTTCTTATCCAGTCAGTCGCTGCTTGCCGCAGGCAGCGTCATGCTGACACTGTCGGTCGGGTTCTGGGTGCGGAGGCGGTGTTGCATGTTGCTGGAAGCGGGCATCCGGGCTCCTGCTGGATGAGGGTGTTGTTTAGATTAGCCGTTACGGCAGTATTTATGGAACGATCGCCCCATGTCTAGTGAATTTTTGCTCGGCCATTTCTGGCCCTAAAATGGGGCGAAATGCCCGTATGTCGGGGGCTACACCAAAGTCGCTCAGCCTTGTAGGTCCTCGCTTACAGGGGTGTCGGAGATAGCGGTTTTTTAAGGGCGACAAGCGTTGGCAAGGGGTAAAACGAAACGCCCCCAATCGTGTTTCTTACGGCACAATTGCGTGATTGTTGGCGGCGTGACGCTGTTTTTCTTTCCTTTTACCGAGTGATCCTTCGTGCAGGCGACCCGTTTGACCCTGATGTGCCACGCTCGAACCGTCGCACAGAAATTGGCGCGTTTTCCTACGGATGAGCCGGTGGAGATGGATTGGCAATCGGCAAGAGGTTCGTTGGGTTCCCGACTCAAGAAGGCATCGCGCCTGTTCTGCGGTCCGGAATTGCGGACCCGGCAAACCGCCGGGTTGTTCGCCGATGACGTGGAGATTGTCGAGGCGCTGAGGGAGTGTGATTTTGGGCGCTGGAATGGCTTGCGGATCGACGACCTGCAGCAATCCGAACCCGAGACCTTGCAGAGCTGGCTCGATGATCCGCATTCGGCGCCTCACGGTGGCGAGTCGGTAGCGCAACTCGGCGAGCGGGTGGCCGCCTGGCTGAAAACCCTGGAGGCAACACCGGGGCACTGCGTTGCCATCACTCACCCTTTTGTCATTCGCGCGGCGCTGACCCATGTGCTGCAAAGTCCCGCGTTCAATCTGATCGATGTCGAACCGCTGTCAGCCATCGAATTGCGCTTCAATGGTCGCTGGCGCTTACGTGTGTTGGGCACAGACCTTGAGGGAGCCTGTTGATGAAAAAACTGATGGTCATCGGCATCGGTGCCGGCAACCCCGACTACATCACGATGCAGGCCGTGAAGGCTCTGAACCTCGTCGATGTGTTTTTCCTCATGGACAAGGGCCAGAGCAAAGACAAACTGATCGACCTGCGCCGTGAGATTTGCCAGCGCTACATCACTGATCACACCTACCGTTTCGTTGAAGCCCACAGCCCGGAGCGCGAGCGCGGAGAGGTGGACTACAAGGCCAGTGTGGAAGACCTGAACCTTGCCAAGCAGCTGACCTTCGAACGGCTGATCAATGAGGAAATGTCCGACGGCCAGTGTGGCGGATTTCTGGTGTGGGGTGATCCGGCGTTGTACGACAGCACCATTCGGATCTTGCAGGCGATTCTGGCGTCCGGTCGCTGCGTCTTCGAGTTCGACGTGATCCCCGGTATCACCAGCGTTCAGGCATTGGCAGCCCAGCATAAAGTGCCGCTGAACCGGATCGGGCGCTCATTCGAAATCACGACGGGCCGCCGGCTGGCGGCAGGGCAGGTGAGCGATGCCGACAGCCTGGTGGTGATGCTCGACGCGGAAGATTCCTACCATCAGGTGGCGGATCAGGAGACAGAGATTTACTGGGGGGCTTACCTGGGGACACCGGATGAAATCCTCATCAGCGGCAAGCTCAAGGACGTGGCGGACGAGATCGAGCGAGTGCGCAAGGCGGCGCGGCTGGCTAATGGGTGGATTATGGATACGTACCTTTTGCGTAAGCCATGAAACCGCCTTCGCGGGCAAGTCGGATCGCCGCACCGCTCGCTCCTACAAAGATCACGTATACCTTGTAGGAGCGAGCGGTGCGGCGATCCGACTTGCCCGCGAAGGGGCCCTCAAACACACCTCAAATCTTCGCTTCAATCTCCCGCCCAAACCGCTCCCGATACACCGACGGCGGCACGCCGACCACGTTGCGAAACGCCACCCGGAAACTTTCCACCGAGCGATAACCACACTGCTCGGCGATCTGGTCGGTGTTTCTGCTCGTGCTCTCCAGCAATTCACGGGCCCGCGCCAGGCGTTCATGCTGCAACCACGCTTTGGGCGGCATGCCCGTGGCTTCGGTAAACCGACGCAGGAATGTCCGCTCACTCATGGCCGCCTCGCTGGCCAGGTCGCGGACCTCCAGCGGTTCATGCAAACGCTCCCGAACCCACTGCATCACGCGGGAAAGATCGCTGCGCGGCGTAGGACTGACCGGCGTCGGAATGAACTGGGCCTGGCCGCCGGTGCGTTGCGGCGACATCACCAGCCGTCGTGCCACCGAGTTGGCCACCTGGGTGCCGAAATCCCGTGCCACCAGATGCAGGCACGCATCGATACCAGCAGCACTGCCCGCCGAAGTGATCAGTTGGCCCGAGTCGACGTAGAGCACGTCAGGGTCCACCAGGATGTTCGGGAAGCGCGCCGCCAGTTCCGAGGTGTAGCGCCAATGCGTGGTGGCACCGTGACCGTCGAGCAAACCGGTCGCTGCCAGGACGAACACGCCTGAGCAGATCGACAGCAACCGTGCGCCCCGCGCATGGGCCTGGCGCAGGGCGGTGATCAACGCTTCAGGCACCGCAGCGTTGCGATCACGCCAACCGGGAATGATGATGGTTCGGGCGTCGCCGAGCAGTTCCATGCTGCCATCGGCCAGCACCTGAATGCCGCCCATGGCGCGCATCGGGCCCTGATCCACGGCGACGATCCGGTGCTCGTACCACGGGAAATCGAACTCCGGGCGCGCCAGGCCGAAGATCTCCACGGCGATGCCGAATTCGAAGGTGCAGAGGCCGTCGTAGGCCAGAATCGCGACTAATCCAGGGTTGGGCTGCATTTGGCGGAAAATTCCCGGTAGGTGTCTTGTGCGCCACTTTAGCCGCAAGTGCACGGCGGATAAAGTCTTCTCACACCCACCCAAACGTAGGAGTACCGCTCATGACCAGCCTGGTCCGCAACATTCCCGCTGCCCCATCGGCCATTGCCCTGATGCATTTCAGCAACCGTCTGACCTTCGAGACCGATTGTTCCGACGTCCACAGCAGCCAGCAGGCAGGTGAAGTGGATTTTGTGCTGTTGGACGTGCGCGGTCCGCTGGCGTTTGAGCGTGGTCATGTGCCGGGCGCGATCAATTTTCCGGGACGACTGCTGACTGCTGAAGGGTTGGCAACCTGGGCGAAATCCACGCTGTTCGTGGTGTATTGCGCCGGGCCGCATTGCAATGGTGCCAACAAGGCCGCGGTGAAACTGGCGGCTCTGGGCTACCCGGTCAAGGAAATGATCGGCGGAGTGACCGGTTGGCTGGATGAAGGGTTTGAGTTGAGCACTGAGGTGCAACGGCCAGCCACAACCGCAATCGGCTGCGAATGCTGATGTAAATGCTTTTGTAGGAGCCGGCTTGCTGCGGGCGGCGTTCCGACGATGGCGACCGTTCAGGCGATGAACATGTCGACTGAACCACCGCCATCGCCAGCAAGCCGGCTCCTACAGGTTGCGATCATCGAGCAATTGCCGAATGCCACTCATCCAGCGTCACCTGCAACCAGTCAAAAACGGCGGCATGGGCGGCGCTGTCCGGTGCCCCCCGTGGCAGCGGTGATTCCTCGGCAAAGTGTGCATTGAGCGTTGCCACCGATTCGGCATTCCACTCCGGATGAAACTGCAAACCCACCCGCGCAGGCCCTGCGCGATACATCTGCTGCTCGCACTGATCGCTGCTGGCCAGTAGCTGCGCGCCGGGCGGCAAGTCGATGGCGTCTTCGTGCCATTCCAGCACCTTCAATACCCGGCCATCGGCAAAGCGCACTGGCGTCCAGCCGGTTTCGGTCCGATCCATTCGCCGCACATTCCCGCCCAGACTCAGCGCCAACAACTGCGCCCCCAGACAAATCGCAAACACCGCCGCGCCCTGTTCCAGGCTGCGCGCGAGCCACTGGCGTTCAGCCTCCAGCCATGCGGGGCCGGCGTTGGACTCATAGGGCCCGCCCAATAAAACCGCCGGTTCCGCGCTGACTGGCGGCAATTGACCGAGGTCGGCGCGGTAGACGTTCAGCGACAATCCCCGGGAGGCAGCCCAGTCGGCAATTGCGCCCGGTCCTTCGGCGGGGTGGTGCTGGATCAGGTTCAAGGTGCGAATCTCATCGTTCATTCAGCTCGCCTTTTCTATAAGTATTTGTCGCATATGCACAATTTACGCGCCTGAAGCCGCTCTAGACTGCCCGCCACTTCGGTTTTCTCCAACAAAAAAGCGCTGACCGAACGCTACCAATCGAACGCTGCCAATAAAAGCCTCCGCCCACAGGAGTTATAAATGAAGAAGCTAGTGATGTTCGGTGCCCTGGCACTGTCGATGTTGTCCCTGACCGCTGTGGCCGATGACGCCAAGCCGATCCGCATCGGTATCGAAGCCGGTTACCCGCCATTCTCGATGAAAACCCCTGACGGCAAACTCACCGGTTTCGACGTCGATATCGGCGACGCGCTGTGCGAGCAGGCGAAACTGAAATGTACTTGGGTCGAGCAAGAGTTCGACGGCCTGATCCCGGCCCTGAAGGTCAAGAAAATCGACGCGATCCTGTCGTCCATGACCATCACCGACGACCGCAAGAAAAACGTCGATTTCACCATCAAGTACTACCACACCCCGGCGCGCTTCGTGATGAAGGAAGGCACCGACGTCAAAGACCCGCTGACCGAGCTCAAGGGCAAGAAAGTCGGTGTACTGCGCGCAAGTACTCACGACCGCTTCGCCACTGAAGTGCTGCAACCGGCCGGTATTGTCCTGGTGCGTTACGGCTCGCAGCAGGAAGCCAACCTGGACATGGTCTCCGGTCGCCTCGACGCGATGCTGGCCGACTCGGTCAACCTCGACGACGGTTTCCTGAAAACCGACGCAGGCAAAGGCTTCGCTTTTGTGGGTCCAACCTACGAAGACGCCAAGTACTTCGGCGGCGGCGCCGGCATCGCTGTGCGCAAGGGTGATCAAGAGCTGGCGGACAAATTCAACACCGCCATCACTGAAATCCGTGCCAACGGCAAGTACAAGCAAGTGCAGGACAAGTACTTCAATTTTGATGTTTACGGCGAGTAATCCAGCCGTATAAGAAAGTGGCAACCGTGAAGACGGTTGCCACTTTTTTTATGTTCTCTTTAATGAAATGAGAACCCTGTGGGAGCGAGCCTGCTCGCGATAGCGTTGGGTCAGACAGCAAAACATTGACTGACACACCGCTATCGCGAGCAGGCTCGCTCCCACAGGGGGTCTCAGTGTTTGATATTGAAGGAGTAGTTTCATGCAACGCATCGACCACCCATTGCCCTGGAGCCACCTGGGCTCCGAACGCACCCTCAGCGTATTTCGTTACGGCACGGGCTCGCGCAAGGTCTACATCCAGGCCAGCCTGCACGCGGACGAACTGCCGGGCATGCGCACGGCGTGGGAGCTGAAAAAACGCCTGGCCGAGCTCGAAGCCCAAGGTCAGTTGCAAGGCGTGATCGAGTTGGTTCCCGTGGCCAATCCCATCGGCCTGGACCAACACCTGCAAGGCAGCCACATGGGCCGTTTCGAACTCGGCAGTGGCAAGAATTTCAACCGCTCGTTCGTTGAGCTGAGCGCGCCGGTCGGTGAGCTGATCGGCGATCAGTTGGGCGCCGATGCCCAGGCCAACATCGCGTTGATTCGTCAGGCCATGGGCCAGGTTCTCGACGGTTTGCCTGCACCGAAGTCGCAGCTGGAAGCCATGCATCGCTTGCTGCTGCGCCATGCTTGCGATGCCGACATCACCCTTGATCTGCATTGCGATTTCGAAGCGGCGATTCATATTTATGCGCTGCCGCAACACTGGTCGCAATGGAAGTCCCTGGCGGCTCGGCTGAAGGCGGGCGTTGCGCTGCTGTGTGAGGATTCCGGCGGCAGTTCTTTCGATGAATCCTGTTCTTCACCATGGTTGCGTCTGGCCAAGGCATTCCCCGAGGCGGCGATTCCACCGGCCAACCTGGCGACAACGCTGGAGCTGGGCAGCATGGGCGATACCCGGGTCGATCAGGCTCAGGCCAATTGCGAGGCCATTCTCGGCTTCCTTGCCGAACAGGGTTTTATCAAAGGCACCTGGCCGGCCGCACCGAGTGAATGCTGTGAAGGCATGCCGTTTGAAGGCACGGAATACCTGTTTGCGCCGCATCATGGCGTGGTCAGTTTTCTGCGCGAGGCCGGTGAATGGGTCGAGAAGGGCGATGCGTTGTTTGAAGTGGTTGACCCGTTGAGCGACCGGGTGACCACCGTGTGCGCCGGCACCAGTGGCGTGTTGTTTGCGATTGATCGCGGGCGGTATACGCAACCGGGGACGTGGCAGGCGAAAGTTGCGGGGCGCGAGCCGATCCGCGTTGGGAAGTTGATTAACGATTGACCGGGATGCTTTGGTGTCGCTGATACCGCTATCGCGAGCAGGCTCGCTCCCACAGTTGAAATGCATTCCCCCTGTGGGAGCGAGCCTGCTCGCGATAGCGGTATCAGCAGCACTGCGAGTGCATCGGCAACAGGAAATGTTAGGCTCAACCCCGAATCCTGCGCTCTGTGAAGGAAGGTTTATGTTGAAGGTTCTCGCTCTGCTGACACTCCTGGCGTCCGCCGCCGTCCACGCTGAAACCCCGCTGCACACCGATCTGCCGCTCAAATACCTGGAGCAGGCCAACCCCGAATCGGTCAATCAACCCTTGGTGATTTTCCTCCACGGCTACGGCAGTAACGAGCAGGACCTGTTCGGCATCAAGGATGAATTGCCTGTCCACTACAACTACCTGTCGGTGCGCGCACCGATGGTCATGGAGGAGGGCAGCTATCAGTGGTTTCGCAAGAAGGGAGAAGGTGCCTACAACGGCGAGACGGATGATCTGAAGGCCAGCGGCCCGGTGTTGCTGGATTTCGTCGCACAGGCTGCGAAGAAATATCACACAGTACCGAACAAGGTTTTCCTGGTGGGCTTCAGCCAGGGCGCGATCATGTCTTACGAGGTCGCGTTGCGTCATCCCGAAGCCGTGGGCGGGATCGCGGCGTTGAGCGGGCGGATCTTGCCGGTGCTCAAGTCCGAGCTCAAGCCCGATGAAAAACTTCAGAAACTGGCGATTTTCATCGGGCATGGCACAGCGGACAAACGCCTGCCGTTCAACGACGGCACCGAGGCGAACAACCTGTTACAGAGCCTGTCACTCAAGCCTGAATTTCATGCCTACCCAGGTGTTGGCCACAACATCAGTGCTGCCGAAATGCAGGATTTGAGCGCCTGGTTGCAGCGCCTCAACCCCTGAGCCTTACTTGCCGCTGACGATCTGTTTAACCAGCGCTTCGTGGCCGGCGTTGTCGCTGAGACGGGAAATCACCTTTACCAGCGCCATGCGCGTGCCCGAGGCGGCCATCAGCGTGGTATCGAGGGTCTTGCCGCCGCCCTGGGTGGCGATGCTGTCGATCTCCCGCAGACCGAGGCCGGTGCCTTTCTGGGTCAGGCTTTTCTCACTGAGCTTGGTGAAATCCGGCAGTGCCTTGGCTTGTTGAGTGGCGAAGTCGGACGCCGTGGTATCGAGGAACTCACCGTCGTTGTCCTTGGCGTTGACGCCACCAGGAATGGTGTTTTCAGCGGCAATCACCACAGTTTTCGTGGTTGCGTTGGTGTACATGGTGCCACTCGCACCGGTCGCGTCCGCCGGCAGCGGGTTGGCAACGAAGCCCTTGGGCAGGTTGAATTTGAATTTTCCGCCCAGCATCGAGACGTTCTGCGCGGGCGCTGTCTCTTTAGCCGCCTGTGCATTCAAAGCCCCCAGGCTGGCAACTGCTGCCAGCAGCAGGACAACGGCTTTTTTACTCAACAGTGACATTCAAAATCTCCAGGGTGGTCTCGCGGTGGGGGGCGATCATCCCATGGAGATCGTGACGCATTCCAGTGTGGGCTAACGGGCGGTCGGGTTCTGGTGAGCGAAAAGCTTTTGAACCTCGCGTTTACAGCGAATCAACGTATTTACGAAGGCTTGTTTAACCGCGCTCAGCGTTACTTCATGAAAGCTACAACACCTTGCGTCGTTGCCTACAGGTACGTAAGAATCCGCCGGCTTGTGCGCTTTTGGGGTGGGTTCTATTGTTTTCCGGTCGCTGAAAAACAGTGATCGGGTTTGGTAGACCCTCAGCATCGACGCATAGCGTCACCTTGTTCGGCCCTTTCTCAGGGCTGCGTTTTATGGTGGCCATGCGCAGGGCTCCTTCGGGGGCGCCGGTTCCGATGCCCGGTCTACCAACCTTCGTATGGCCGCCACCCTCCGTTTGGTAGCGAGAGGTTGATGGCTCCTTCTAAGTAGCATCGGAGTTCCATCTATGCCCAAACCAACACCCAATCCCCCCAGCCCGGACCTGTCCGCTCCAGCCCAAAACGCTGACCAAGAGAAGCTCAAAGAGACCATCAAACTCGCCCTCGACTTTTACGCCAATCCTGCCGCGCACATTGCCCTGATCAACGCCACGCCAAGGCAACTCGACAGCATGTTCAGCGTCAATCCGGAACTCGATGTCCAGACCCTGCTCAGCCATGCGTGCGAGTCGCTGGCATCGGCCAATGTCATGGCCATGGACCTGGCGGATCATATGGAGGGGACCCGTCGCAATTCGCTGTTGGGCATTGCGCAGGTCATCATGCTTGGGGAGCTGGCGGTGAACCAGGCAATGGATAAACTCGACGCCGCCGAGTAATAGGGATGCCCGTGGTGAGAGGCTGGCCCTCACCACGGGATTTATGCCGTTACACGTCGCGGCGCACCGGGTAGCTCTCGATCACGTCCAGAAACTCGATCCGACGGTCGCTGGCCAACAGCTCCGGCAACAGCTTTTCGTAGTCCTGGCGATACGGCTTGCTCAGGTGACGGGTGATGAAGTCTTCCTTGCTGCAGTTCCAGGTTTCGTAGAGCACCAGAGTGTTCGGCTCGTCCTGCAACTGGTGGACCCAGGTGTTGACGAAGTCCGGCTCGGCTGACATCTGGTGCACCACATCCAGCAGGCGCTCCTTTGTTTCGGCGAAGCGTTCCGGTTTGGCTGGCAGGTAAACGATAAACGCGGCTTGATCACTCATTTCATCACCTTCGCATGCGGGGGAATGGATTACTGCGCCTGGTTCTGCGGGAACAGATTGCGACGGGTTTCTTCGTCGAATTCCGCTTTCAGTACCAGCTTCTCTTTGAGGCCGTGAGCACGTACGGCCGCCGGGCGAGCGCTGATTTCATCGAACAGGCGCTTGACGTTCGGGTACGCCGCCAAACCGTTTTCGCCGAGGATGTACGGCGCGTAATTGGCCCAGCCCCACAGCGCCATGTCGGCGATGCTGTAGGTGTCGCCGGCCAGGTATTGATGGTCGGCCAGGCGCTGATCGAGCACGCGGTAATGACGTTCGACTTCCTTGAGGTAACGGTTTTTTGCGTAGGCCAGGTCTTCCGGGGCGTGGTGCAGGAAGTGCACCGCCTGACCCGAGAATGGCGACAGGCCGGTGGCGATGAACATCAGCCACGACAGCAGCTCGGCCTGGCCGGCAACGGAGGTCGGCAGGAAGCGCTGATGTTTTTGCGCGAGGTGCAACAGGATCGCCTGGGAGTCGAACACGGTGGCGTCGCCATCGACCAGCGCTGGCACTTTGGCGTTCGGGTTGATCGCCAGAAAGGCTGGCTGGTGTTGCTCGCCCTTGAAGGTGTCGACGCCGATCAATTCGTACGGCGTTTGCAGTTCTTCGAGCAGCAGGGCGACTTTCATCGGGTTTGGCGAAGGGTGGAAAAAGAATTTCATGGTGTAGGCCTCAGTCAGTGGTTGGTCAGGAACTGAGGCTGATAGTGGGCGAAACCCGTTCGATTGACGTACGGGGTTGTTGTTCTACTCGTTCGAAATAGTTGAACGGGTTGCGGGCGTTGCCACCGGATTGGCTAACAGGCGCCGGGTGACGCCAAGCATGGCTACCGACACCGCGACGCCCAGGCCAAAGGCCTTCAGGCCCATGCCCGGCAAGGTCAGCGCCAGGACCAGGCAGAACGCGCTGAACGAATACATGCCGGTGGCCGTGGCGCGCAACAAGGCGGCGGTAAACGCCGGGCCACGGGTTTGCTGGGAAAACACCGCCATCACGCTGCCCAGCACCGGGAACACCGCGAGCAGGCCGCTCCAGCGTTCGCCGACGGTGCTGGCGAGCCAGGTGACCGCGAGAGTGAGAAGGGCGCCGGCAATCATGCGCAGCAGCAATTTGTCGGACTTCGGTGCCGGGCCGGAGACGATCGGCTGCACCTTGGGAAATAGGTAAGGCGCCGCCAGCAGCGCGGTCGCGGCGGCGATCACCGAGAACACCAGGGACGGTGGAATCACCGACAGCACCACCGCCGCTGTCGCCCAGACCAGCAGCGAAACCGTCAGCGCCCAAGGCCATCCCGCGCGTTGGGCGACCTGGGCGTAGGTTACGCAGAAGGCAATCATCGCGAACATCGCGGATAACGCGGCGGTCGCCGATTGTGCGGCAAACACTTCGCCTTGTTCGATGGCGAGGAAGAACAGAATCGGCCCGACCACCACCGGCAACCCCGATAGCCAACCGGCGACACTCGGGCCCCAGCGTTTGCCCGCGAGGGAGATCAGTAAGAGAAACCCGGGGATGACCAGCAGTTTGAGCAGCAGCACGTAGGCGCCTCCGACCTTAGCGAAGCGGCAACGTTAGCATTGCGACAAGTAGATTGCTCTAAGGATTAGCTGTTTTTGTATACAAAGTTGAAAGCTTGTACAGCAACACTTTATGCGTATAAGTAACAGAACCCATACGCGCTGAATCGAGCCGATCATGACCCGACCACGATCACCTCTGCGTCATACCCTGTGGCTGTTGGTATTGTTGGGCAACCACGCGTTGGCTAACTGGCAGGAGTCTTTGCCTGGCGCCCAAATCGTTGGTACCGGTGAGTTCCGGATGTTCGGTTTCGATATCTACAACGCTCGTCTGTGGAGCGCCGCGCAGCCATTTGCGAGCGACCAGCCGTTCGCCCTGGAGCTGATTTATCAGCGCAGGATTTCCCGGGACGATCTGGTCCAGGCCAGCGTCGAAGAAATCAAACGACTGTCGGGCACATCGGTGAGTGTCGGGCAACTCGCGGCATGGCAGGCGCAGATGCAGCAGGCGTTTGTCGATGTGCAGGCCGGGACCCGACTCATCGGGGTTTACTTGCCGGGGCAGGGCGCACGTTTTTTTGTCGGCCCGCAGTTGCAGTACGAGGTGACGGACCCGATGTTCGCCCGGGCGTTTTTTGATATCTGGCTTGATCCGCGTACGAGCAATCCCGAGTTGCGGGAGCAGTTGTTGGGCATTGCCAAGCCCTGATCATCACCCGCCGCTGATATTTTAGGAGCGAGCCTGCTCGCGATGGATTCAAGGGCACCGCGTTTAATCTGGATGCACGCGTTATCGTTAACGTCCATCGCGAGCAGGCTCGCTCCTACAAAAGCAAAGGCCGCAGCGGCGATCTTTGCGTTTTGTCTGTACACCGAAAAGCGCGAAACGTCTAAGCTGCGCCCTCCCGCCTGTTTTCTGGAATGTTTGCGTGAAATTCAGTTTGCCCAAAGTCGCCACTGCGCCGTTTTGTCCGCCGGAAGTGGCGGGCAGCGTTGCCGTTGACCCTCGCGCGTCATTTTTCAAACGTGCCCTGCGTTTCGCCGGCCCGGGCTTGCTGGTGTCCATCGGCTACATGGACCCGGGCAACTGGGCCACCGCTATCGAGGCCGGTTCGCGGTTTGGTTACAGCCTGTTGTTTGTGGTGTTGCTGGCGAGTCTGGCGGGGATGGTGGTGCAGTGTTTGTGCTCGCGTCTGGGCATTGCCACCGGGCGCGATCTGGCGCAGTTGTCCCGCGAGCGCTACAGCACGCGGACCGCACGGACCCAATGGGTGCTGGCGGAAATCTCGATCATCGCCACCGACCTCGCCGAAGTGCTCGGCTGTGCGCTGGCGTTCCATCTGCTGTTGGGCTGTTCGCTGAGCGTCGGTATCGCCCTCACAGCGTTCGACACGCTGCTGGTGCTGGCCCTGCAGAACCGTGGCTTCCGCCGACTGGAAGCGATCATGCTGGTGCTGGTGAGCACCATCGGTGTGTGTTTCTTCGTTGAATTGTTGCTGATCAAGCCTTACTGGCCGGACGTCGCACGGGGTTTTACACCGTCACTGTCGGCCATCGGCGATGCGGCGCCGCTGTACCTGGCCATCGGGATTCTCGGGGCCACGGTCATGCCGCATAACTTGTACCTGCACACCTCGATCGTACAGACCCGGATGATCGGCAAGGACCTGGCCAGCAAGCAGGACGCGGTGAAACTGGCGCGCATCGACACCATCGGTTCCCTGGCACTGGCGCTGCTGGTGAACGCGGCGATCCTGATCCTCGCGGCCGCGGCCTTCCACAAGACCGGGCACACCGATGTGGTGGACATTCAGGACGCCTATCACTTGCTCGACCCGCTGGTGGGCGGCGCGTTGGCCAGCGTGCTGTTCGGCGTCGCGTTGCTGGCGTCCGGTCAGAGTTCGACGTTCACCGGCACCATCGCCGGACAAGTGATCATGGAGGGTTACCTCAACCTGCGGATTCCCTGCTGGCAACGGCGGTTGATTACCCGGGGGCTGGCGTTGATCCCGGCGTTTATCGGTGTGTGGCTGATGGGGGATAACGCGATTGGCAAGCTGCTGGTGTTGAGTCAGGTGGTGCTGAGTTTGCAGTTGCCGTTTGCGTTGTATCCGTTGATTCGCATGACCAATGATCACAAGTTGATGGGGCCGTTTGTGAATCGATTGCCGACGCGGGTGTTGGCGTGGGGGTTGTTTGCGGTGATCAGTGGGGCGAATAGTTGGTTGATCTTTCAGTTTTTTGGGTGACGGGGCTGGCCTCATCGCCAGCAAGCTGGCTCCTACAAGGACATGGTGAACCTGTAGGAGCCGGCTTGCCGGCGATGAACGATGACGCGGTCTACCGCTGAAACGCCTCAACCACAAAATCGATAAACACCCGGGTCTTGGCCGGCATCAGCGTCCGGCTCGGGTAATACAGCGAGATCGGCCCCGCATCGGCGTGCCAGTCCGGCAGCAGGCGCACCAGTTCCCCGCGCTGGATGTGTGTGACGACATCCGGCAATACCAGCAGCGTCACCCCCAGACCCAGGAGCGCTGCCTCACGCATGGCGGCGGGATCGTTGAGCACGATGTTTTCGTTCAGACCGGCGCTCTCTTCATGGCCCGCTCGATCGTGCATCACCCACTGACGAATCCGCCCGGTGCGAATGCCGCGCATCACAATGCCGGTGTGTCCGATCAGGTCGGCCGGCGTGCGCGGCAGCGTGCGTCCTGCCAGGTAGACCGGTGAGGCCACCGCGACGATATCCGCCGCCGCCAATGTCCGTGAGATGACCCCTGGCGTGAGTTCGAAGCCGCCGCCGATGGCCGCGTCATAACCTTCAGCAATCAAATCCACCTGGCGATTTTCGAAGTGCCACTCTGGCCGAATCAACGGATAACGCGCCAGGAACTGCGGCAACAACGGCAGCACATGACCGATGCCAAACGTCGGCGCCAGGCTGACCTTGAGCACACCGGCCGGCTCCCCGCGATCGCTGCTCACGGCACTGATCGCCGCTTGCAACGCCTCCAGGTTGTCGCCGATGCCGGCCAGAAATCCCTCACCGGCTTCAGTGAGCGACAGCTTGCGGGTCGAACGCTGAAACAACCGCACACCCATATTGCGCTCCAGCATCGCCACGTTGCGGCTGACCGCGGCGGGTGTCAGCGCCAGCAAACGTGCCGCGGCGGAAAAACTGCCCGTTTCAGCGCTGCGTACAAAAGATTCGAGGTTGGCGAGGGTTTCCACGGCTGGCACCTGCTATGAATGCTTGAAAATCATTCAAGCCATTACCCGCTAATCAAGGGCTAATGACAAGCGCAGTATTCACGCCAACGACAACCCCTTGGAGTGAATCACCATGAGTACTATCGGCATCATCGGCGCTGGCGCCATTGGTTCAGCGTTTGCCAGAGCCTTGTCCCGTCAGGGCATCGAAGTCGTCATCGCCAACAGTCGTGGTCCGGAGACCTTGGCCGCCCTGGTGGCGGAGCTCGGCCCGACGGCACGCGCCGGCACCCGTGAAGAAGCGGCCGCCCAGCCAATCGTTCTGGTGGCGGTCAACTGGTCGAAGTTACCGACTGCACTTGCTGGTTTGCCCGATTTCGGCGGGCGGATCGTGATCGACGCCAATAACTCGATTGAGGCGCCGTCGTTCAAGGCGGTGGATTTGCAGGGCCGTACGTCCAGCGAAGTGTTTGCCGAATGGGTGCCAGGGGCACGGGTGGTGAAGGCGTTCAATCACCTGGCGGCGCGCTTGCTGGAGAGTGATCCGGCGGCGGAGGGCGGTCGGCGGGTGCTGTTTGTGTCGGGCGATGATGCCGAGGCGAAAGCTCAGGTGGTTGCGTTGACCGAGCGCTTGGGCTTCTTCGGGATTGATCTTGGGGAGTTGAGTGTCGGTGCGCGGTTGGCGCAGTTTCCGGGTGGGCCGTTGCCAGTGTTGAACCTCGTGAAGTTCGCCTGAAACACGGTTCGCCGGAACCCGGTGCGACGTTTGTCACACCGGGGTTGTTGCCGGATGGCGCGGATCTTCGTGGGTCCCCGCGCCGTCCGTTGAACGCGTTAAGCCCGTTCGATCGCCAGTGCCACGCCCTGACCACCACCGATGCACAGGGTGGCGAGGCCTTTCTTGGCGTCGCGCTTGATCATTTCATGCAGCAAAGTCACCAGCACACGGCAGCCCGACGCACCGATCGGGTGACCGAGGGCGATGGCGCCGCCGTTGACGTTGACCTTGTTCAAGTCCCATTCCAGGTCCTTGGCCACCGCCAGGGATTGCGCGGCGAAGGCTTCGTTGGCTTCGATCAGGTCCAGTTGGTCGATGGACCAGCCGGCCTTGCTCAGGCAACGGCGAGTGGCCGACACCGGGCCGATGCCCATGATCGCCGGGTCCACGCCCGCGTTGGCGTAAGCCGCGATTTTTGCCAGCACCGGCAGGCCCAGGGCCTTGGCTTTGTCCGCGCTCATCAGGATCACGGCGGCGGCGCCATCGTTCAGCGACGAGGCGTTACCGGCAGTCACCGAACCGTCCTTCTTGAAGGCCGGTTTCAGTTTGCCCAGGGCTTCGGCGGTGGTGCCGGCGCGTGGCTGTTCATCGGTGGCGAAGGACAGCGGATCGCCCTTGCGCTGCGGAATCAGGATCGGCGTGATTTCATCGGCAAAACGCCCGGCTTCGATGGCGGCCGTGGCTTTCTGCTGCGAGGCCGCAGCGAAGGCGTCCTGTTGCTCACGAGTCAGGCTGTACTTTTCAGCCAGGTTCTCGGCGGTGATGCCCATGTGGTAATCGTTGAACGCATCCCACAGACCGTCGCTGATCATGGTGTCGACGATTTGCGCGTGCCCCATGCGCAGACCGGTGCGCGCACCGGGCATGACGTAGTTGGACAGGCTCATGTTTTCCTGGCCGCCGGCAATGATCACCTCGGCGTCGCCGCAGCGAATCGCCTGGGTGGCCAGGTGCAGGGCCTTGAGGCCCGAGCCGCAGACCTTGTTCAGGGTCATGGCCGGCACGGTGAACGGCAGGCCCGCCTTGATTGCGGCCTGACGCGCAGGGTTTTGCCCGGCGCCGGCGGTCAACACCTGGCCCATGATCACTTCATCGACTTCAGCCGGGTTCAGGCCGGTTTGCGTCAGCAACTGACGGATCACCGCAGCACCGAGGTCTACGGCGGACACATTGGCCAGCGAGCCCTGGAAGCTGCCGATGGCAGTACGGGTGGCGGCGACAATGACGACTTCTTGCATGGAATGATTCCTCACTGGGCAGCGAACTGCATTTCCGGAACGTGGTCCGGCACGATCAGTTTACCGGCAGTCTTGGCGACGATCTCTTCGACGCTGACGCCCGGCGCACGCTCTTTGAGAATGAACGCGCCGTTTTCGATTTCAAGATACGCCAGGTCAGTCAGTACGCGCTTGATGCAACCGGCACCGGTCAGCGGCAGGCTGCATTGGGACAACAGCTTGGACTCACCGTCCTTGGACGCGTGGGTCATGATGACGATGATGTTGTCTGCGCCGGCCACCAGGTCCATCGCGCCGCCCATGCCCTTGACCAGTTTGCCGGGGATCATCCACGAGGCGATGTTGCCTTGTACGTCGACTTCAAAAGCGCCCAGCACAGTCAGGTCGACATGACCCCCGCGAATCATCGCGAAGGACTCGGCCGAGGAAAAGATCGACGCGCCGGTACGCGCAGTCACGGTTTGCTTGCCGGCGTTGATCATGTCGGCATCGATGGTTTCTTCAGTCGGGAATGGACCCATGCCGAGCAGGCCGTTTTCCGACTGCAGCATGACTTCCATGCCTTCGGGAATGTAGTTGGCGACCAGGGTCGGAATGCCGATGCCCAGGTTCACGTAGAAGCCGTCCTGCATTTCGCGGGCGACGCGTTGAGCCATTTGTTCGCGGGAAAGTGCCATTGTTGTTATTCCTTCATTCGGTCCGGGGGCAGGGGATCACTTACGCACGGTGCGCTGTTCGATGCGCTTCTCGAACGTGCCGCAAATGACCCGGTCGACGTAGATGCCAGGGGTGTGGATCTGCGCCGGGTCCAGCTCGCCGGGTTCGACGATTTCTTCGACTTCGACCACGGTGATCTTGCCGGCGGTGGCGGCCAGCGGGTTGAAGTTCTGGGCGGTGTGGCGGTAGATGACGTTGCCGAAATGGTCGGCTTTCCAGCCTTTGACGATGGCGAAGTCACCGGTGATGGATTCTTCCATCAGGTACTTGCGACCGTGGAATTCGCGCACTTCCTTGCCTTCGGCGACCGGGGTGCCGACGCCAGTAGCCGTGAAGAATGCCGGGATGCCGGCGCCGCCCGCGCGCATTTTTTCGGCGAGGGTGCCTTGGGGGGTCAGGACGACTTCGATTTCGCCTTTCAGCAGTTGGTCTTCGAACAGCTTGTTTTCGCCAACGTAGGAGGCCACTACTTTTTTGATCTGCCGGTCTTCCAGCAGCACGCCGAGACCGAAACCGTCGACGCCGCAGTTGTTGGAAACCACAGTCAGGTCACGGGTGCCTTTGCGCTTGATCTCGGCGATCAGGTTTTCCGGAATGCCGCACAGGCCGAAGCCGCCAGCGATTACCGTCATGCCGTCTTCAAGACCTGCCAGAGCTTCCTCGTAGGAACTCACGCGCTTGTCGAAACCTGCCATATGCACCTCTTTTATTCTTTGTGGGCGGCTGGCTAGCCGTATGGGATGGAGTGTCTCGCTGGAGGATTTATTTGTTAAGTTGATTTTTAAGGTTGATTGATAGATAAAACTCACCAATAAATCCTGTAGGAGCATGGCTTGCCCGCGATGACGATCTCCAGGACGCCATCGCGGGCAAGCCATGCTCCTACAGAAAGCACCTGCGCTCATTACTGGAGCAGTTAGCCTATGACAGTCAAGCAGATCCGCGCCTTTCTGGCGGTGGCCCAGAGTCTGAGCTTTGCCGTCGCCTGCGAACGATTGCACCTGTCGCAATCGGCGCTGAGCCTGACCATCAAGGCGCTGGAGGAGGGCCTGGGCGGGCGGCTGTTTACCCGCAACACGCGCAACGTGGCGCTGACGCCCGAGGGTGAATCCCTTGTGCCGTTGGCCCGCCGATTGATCGCGGACTGGGACAATGTCGAGGACGAACTGCGCCAGCGTTTTACCTTGCAGCGCGGGCGCGTGACGCTGGCGGCGATGCCGTCGTTTGCCGGCAACCTGCTGCCGCCGATCCTCAAGACGTTTCGCGCACGCTATCCCAAGGTCAACGTCACGGTGAATGACGTGATCAACGAGCAGGTGCTGGAAATGGTGCGCGATCGGCAGGTCGAGTTGGGCGTAGCGTTTGAACCGACGCAAAGTTCGTCGCTGCAATTCACGCCGTTGTACCGGGACCGGTTTGTGGCGGTGGTGCCGTTCGATTCGCCTTTTTCAGGGCGCGAAGACATTGATTGGCAGACGTTGCTTGAAGAGCCTTTCATTACCTTGCAGCGACCTTCGACGGTGCGGGTGATGCTGGAGGAGCACTTGCAAGCGCGAGGGATGAAGTTGCCGGTGGAGTTTGAAAGCCATCAGTTGGCGACAGTCGGGAGAATGGTCGCCAGCGGCCTGGGGGTGAGCGCGGTGCCGGCGTTGTGTGCCGGGCAGATGCGCGAGTTGGGCGCACGGTGCATTACCCTGCGTGACCCGGTGGTGGAACGGGCGATCGGGGTGTTGACCAAGCCTGGGGTGGAGTTGTCGGCGGCGGCGCAGGCGTTGTTCGATATTCTCAAGGAAGAACACTTCGACCAACGCCTTGCCCTGTGAAACCGCTCGGCTCTACTTTTTAGCGGCCGACAACGGTGGGGTTCGAGGCGGGATCAGGCGCTTGGTCCCCGTCGACTCAAATGCCGATGCGAAGCGCAGCAGCGTCGAATCGTCGTAGGCGCGACCGGCAAACGTCAGGCCGACGGGCATGCCGATGTCCGGCATCACGCCCATCGGTACGGTGACCGTTGGCACACCCAAATGCCGGATGGCGAGGTTGCCGTTGGCCACCCAGATGCCGTTGCTCCAGGCGATGTCCGCAGAGGCCGGGTCGACATCGGCATTCGCCGGCGCAACGTCGGCCACTGTCGGGAACAGCACCGCATCGAGCCCCAGCCGATCCATCCAGTCTTCCAGGTCGATTCGACGGGTTTTTTCCAGCCCGCGCAAGCCATCAGGCACTGTGGAGATCTGATCCCACGGGGTGATGCCGCGCTCGGCCATCCGCACGTATTCGTCCATGCCGGCGACCAGGTCGCCCTCGCGGTTGGGCAGGGTTCCCGGGTCGTGCGGGAAAATCAGCGGCCCGTCGACATCGACCAGACGGTTCAATTTCGGGTCGCCGTTGGCCTGCAGAAAATCATCGAATGCCCAGGCCGTCAGGTCCCACAACTCATGGTGCAGGAACTCTTTTGACACCAGACCTCGGGTAAACACCGTCGGCGCACCCGGACGATCACCCTCGCAATTGGAGACCAGCGGGAAGTCGACTTCAATCACTTCGGCGCCCGCCGCTTCAAGTGCCTTGCGGGCCTCTTCCCAGAGCCCGATCACCGATGGACGCGTGTTGATGCGCTGCCCCGTCGGCCCACCGATGCCCGGTGCGTCGCTCGTGCCTGCGTCGGGATCGGCGTTGATGTACATGCGCGGAACGCCGAGGCGTTTGCCGGCGAGTGCATCGGTGTTCGCCGCAAGTTCGGCATAGGACACCGGGCGCACCGAGGCGACGCTCGGAATCGGCACCCAGGGTTGCAGCCGCCACAGATCGCCACGGGTGTCGGGATCTTCCGCCACCACCACGTCGAGCACTTCAAGCAGGTCGGCCATGGTTCTGGCGAAGGGCACGACGACGTCCATGGTCGGCGTCAGCGGCCAGTTGCCGCGCACCGAGATCACCCCGCGCGACGGCGTGTAGGCGCACAAACCGTTGTTCGAGGCCGGACCGCGACCGCTCGACCAGGTTTCTTCCGCGAGACCGAAGGCCGCGAAGCTGGCGGCGGTCGCCGTCCCGGCGCCGTTCGACGAACCCGAGGCGAAAGGGGCGGTGAGGTAGTCAGCGTTGTACGGGCTTTCGGCACGGCCATAGACCCCGCGCTGCATGCCGCCGTTCGCCATTGGCGGCATGTTGGTTTTGCCCAGGCAGATCGCACCCGTGGCGCGAAGCCGTTCGATGGTGAACGCATCGCGATAGGCAATCAGGTGGGCGAAAGCGGGGCTGCCAGAGGCGGCGGTCAGCCCTTTGACCAGATAACTGTCTTTGGCGGTATAGGGAATGCCATCGAGCGGCCCCAGCGTTTGACCTTTGGCCCGACGGGCATCGGACGCCCGCGCTTCATTGAACGCCTCGGGATTGCGCACCACCACGGCGTTGAGCGCGGTGGCGGTGTCTGGGCCATCGTAGGCATCGATCCGGGCCAGGTAGGCCTGCACCAACTCGACCGCGGTGGTCTGCCCGGATTCGAGCGCCGCGCGCAGTTCGGCAATGGACACTTCAGTGACTTCGATCATGCGCTTACCACCGGCTGCTGAGGGGTGACGGGTTGAATGTTTCCATCACGCGGGAGCGTTGGCTCAGGGGCATCACTATTCTCAAAATGGGTTCTCATATCCGTTCTCGTTGCACTGCATTACGCGACAGCGTGCTATTTAACACCAAGTTGGGCCAGATAGAGTTGTCGATACGCGTCAACCAGTTGATCCAGGCTGAAAGCGCGATTGCGGCCACTGGGGTTGGGCAAGACCCAGACCGAGGCGTTACCGAATGTCTGCGACTGAAGCCCCCAGACCACGTTGCGCTGGCCGGACAACGCGCCATAGGCGGCCTTGCCGAGAAAAGCCACACAGCGTGGCGCATAGTGCGCGATCTTCTGTTCAAACTGCGCAGCGGCGGCGATGAATTCATCCACCGACAACTGATCCGCGCGCGCCGTTGGCCGCTCCACCACGGCGGTTAATCCACAGTGATACTGCACGATTGTCCGGTCATCTTCCGGGCGAACTTCCTGCGGCGTAAAGCCGGCCAGATGAAGGGTGCGCCAGAAGCGATTGCTGCGGCCCGCAAAATGATGCCCTTGGGCGGCGGCCATCATGCCGGGGTTAATGCCACAAAAAACCACCTCGAGATGCTCTGCAAGTATGTCTTCGAGTCTGTTGCCCGTCATGACGTCGCTCAACCGCAGATCACATTGACCGCATTGCCTACCAGCCCGGTCAGTTCCGCCCGGGATTTTCCCGCCCGCGCACGGATGGAAATGCTGTGCAGCAGGGAGGAGGCGAGCACGGCGAGGGCCGCAGCGTCGACATCGTCCTTGAGCTCTCCTTTATCAATGGCCACGCGCAGACGCGCTTCGAGGTCGGCATCCAGTCGGCTGAGTCGATCCGACAGTACATCGCGAATTTCCGGATCTTCGACGGCTTCGGTGGTCGCCGTGCCAATCGCAAAGCAACCACGGGGTTGGCCGTCACCCGAGAAGTAGATCGATAACTGCCCCTCGTAAAACTGCATCAATGCCTGGCGCAACGTCAGCTCTTCGCTCGTCAGCGCCTCGTGCATGGCGGCGGCGGCGAACTCCCAATACTGCTCAAGCGCTTTGATATAGAGCGCGTGCTTGTCACCGAATGCGGCGTACAGGCTCGGCCGGTTCATCCCGGCTGCGCTGGCGATGCTGTCCAGAGACGCACCGGAATAGCCGGTGTTCCAAAACACACCGAGCGCTTGCTGCAAGGCGGTCTGCGGGTCATAGGCGCGAGGACGGCCGCGTCCTTTGCCCTCGGTAGTTTTATTTTGTGCCATGTCGTACAAAATCCTTGAGTCTGGGGGTGGCGTGGCTATATTCTTACACCATCGCACAAAATTAAGGAACCAGAAATTCCTTGCTTGCGGGTTTGTTGTAGCGGAGCTCGATCGGGGTATTGCGGCTACGAAACAGGTGCGGCGGAGCGATCCTCCCGACCGCACACGGTAAGGCGCTGTTCCAGTGGGTGTTAGCCCGATTTCCCGGTTAAAGGTGTATTCGATCATGACTAAACAGTTCGATCTCTCAGCGACACAGACCCTCGGGCATCCCGGTCCGAACCCGGCTGACGCGCCCGTGAAGAAACCGCTCAAAGCGAAAATGCGGCCCCTGCTGATGGTCGGTGTGCCGCTGCTTTTCGCTGCGTTTGGCTACGCACGCTATCAGGCGGGCGAGCCCTTTGTTTCGACCGACAACGCCTACGCCCGGGTGGCCAAGGCCTCGATCAATGCACGTGTTTCCGGACAGGTCGTCGAGATTGCGGTTCAGGACAATCAGCCTGTGCGCAAAGGCCAGGTGCTGTTCCGTATTAACCCGGAGCCGTTTCAGATCGCGGTCAACCGTGCAGAAGCACAGTTGAGCGTCGCGCGGTTGCGCATCGATGGGCTCAAGGCCAGTTACCGGCAGCAGCAGGCCGAGTTGCAGTCCGCCAGAGAGTCGGCAGATTTCGACCAGAAAGAGTTCGCCCGCAAGAAAGCGCTGGTCGCCTCCGAGTTTGTCTCGCGGGCCGTTTACGAGCGCGCGGACACCGACCTGAAAGTGGCACGACAGCGCATTGCGTCGATCGAACAACAGATCGCCAGCACCGTCGTCGCGCTCAGCGGCAACCCGAACATCGACGCGGACAGTCACCCGACGGTGCGCGAGGCCAGGGCTCAACTGGACGAGGCGCAGCTCTACCTCGGGTATGCGACGGTGTACGCGCCGGACGATGGCATTGTCGCCAAGGTTGACGACTTGCAGGTGGGCAACTTCGTCAGCAACGGCGCGCCGGCCTTTGCGCTGCTGTCCGATCGTGAGATCTGGATCGAGGCCAACTTCCGCGAGACGCAGGTCACTCATATGCGCCCCGGGCAGGCCGCGACCATCAGCATCGATACCTATCCCGATCACGTATTCAAGGCCCACGTCACCAGCATGAGCCCGGGGGCCGGCTCGGACTTTGCCCTGCTGCCGCCAGAAAACGCGACCGGCAACTGGGTCACGGTGGTGCAGCGCGTTCCGGTACGCCTCGAACTCGATGAGGCGGATCCTGCCCTGGCGCTGTTCTCGGGCACCAGCGCCACGGTCAAGGTTGATACCGGCTATCGCACGCCGTGGTGGCATCCGCTCAAAGCATTGTTGACTGCGGGTGGCGCCTGATGAACAGCCAACAGAGTGGACACCCGGCGGGAGAGGGCGCGCATGCGCTGAGGTTCGCGGCGCTGCTGGCGACGTACATGCAGTCGGCGAACCTGCCTGTTCCGAACGCGGTACTCAGGTTGATTCAGGGCAGCCTGTCGATGACCGACGATCAGGCGGGCTGGATCTTCACCTCGTACCTCGCGGCGAGCGCCATCACCCTGCCGGTCGCGCAATGGCTCGCCGGGCGTTATGGCTTGAAGCTCGTTTATCAGACCGCACTGGCCTTTTTTGCCCTTGGCTTGCTGCTTGCGACGCTGGCCACGACGCCGCTGGAATTCGTCGGCGCGCGGATCATCCAGGGGCTCGCGAGTGGCGTGCTTGCGCCGTTGTCGATGGCGATTTCAATGGAGACCCTGGCCCTCGAGAAGCGTGCGAAGTTTGGCGCGACGTGGACGGCCATCGTGCTGTTCGGCATCGTCAGCGGGCCGAGCATCGGTGGCTGGGTCGGCGAACACTTCGACTGGCGGCCGATCTTCTACATCAGCCTGCCGTTGTCGGCCTACATCTTCCTGGTGATGGCGCTTTTGCTGAAGGAGAAGAAGGCCGAGCAGCGGCCGTCATTCGACTTCTTTGGCTTTGGCACTTTCACGCTGGGTTTGATCAGCCTGCAAATGCTGCTCGACCGTGGTGAACGCCTGGACTGGTTTGTCTCGACCGAGATCTGTCTGGAAGCGCTGGGCAGTGCACTGGGGTTCTATCTGTTTGCGGTCCATGTGCTGACGGCGAAGGTGCATTTTCTCAACAAGCGTTTGTTCGACGACCGTAATTTTGTGCTGTCGACAGTCATCTTTTTCGCCGTGGGTTTCGTGCTGTTGTCGACCATGGCGCTGACCTCGCCGATGCTCGACGAAATTCTCGGCTACCCGCCGGACACCACGGGGTTCCTGACGATCCCGCGTGGCGTCGGGCTGGTCGGCGCGTTCCTGCTGATGGGGCGTGTTCCCGAGCGCTTCGACCGCCGCGGGTTCGTGGCGACAGGCGTCGCCCTGGTGGTCTATGCCAACTGGCTGATGCTCGGTTATTCGCCGTTGATGGACGAGTGGCCGGTGGCGGTGGCCGGTGCGGTTCAGGGCATTGGCATCGGCGTGTTGATGCCGTCGCTGACCAAGGTTGCGTTCAGCACGCTCGACCCCGCGTTGCGTCCGGAAGGCACCGGTTTGTTCAACCTGTCACGGGTGTACGGCAGCACGCTGGGCGTTGCGATTGTGCAGTTGTTTTTCTTCAACAACACGCAAGCGATGCACTCGGCGCTGGTCAGCAATCTGACGCCTTATCGCGCCGCTGCGCTTTCCGTGCCGACGTCCCTGCAAGCCTTGGAAGGGCTCAACGAAATGATCACGGGCCAGGCGGCTTTTATCGCGCTGATCGGTCAATTCAAGATTTTGCTGGTGGTGATGCTGGTGGTGAGTCCACTGGTGGTCTTCCTTCGCAAGCCGGCTGCGGCCAACTAGTTTTCGTGGAGTGTGCCAAATGAAATCTCATGCGCTCGCAATCAACAGACAGACATTCAAAACCACGTTCGGCGCGGCGGCAGTGCTGGTGTTCCTGACCGCCTGTACCGTCGGCCCCGACTACCAGATGCCTGCGCCGAGCCAGTCGCAGCACTACGATCAACAGGCCGAACAGCGTCTTGGTCAGCGTGGCAACAAGCAGATTGATCTGGGCCAGAAGGTCCGCGGTGACTGGTGGACGGCGTTCCGTTCGCAGAAGCTCGACACGGTGGTGCGTCGGGCCATTGCGGGCAATCTTGAACTGGTGGCGGCGGATGCAACCATCCGCCAGGCGGCGTCCTCGGTGACGGCGGCGGAAGGTGCGTTGTACCCGCAAGTCGATTTTGGCGCCCAGGCGGGCCGTCAACGGGTTCATAACGCCAAAGAGCCAGCCGTCTCCAACTTCTATGCGATCGGGCCACGGGTTGGTTTTGACCTGGACGCGTTCGGCGGCAACAAGCGCTTGGTGGAGCAACAGGAAGCGTTTGCCGATCTGCAAAAACATCGCTACGAAGCGGCGTACCTGACCCTGACCGGTAACGTCGCCAGTCAGGCGTTGCTGGTGGCGTCTGCGAATGCGCAGATGCAAGCCGTCGAAAAACTGCTGGCCAACGACGCAAAAAACCTCGACCTCGTGCGTATGGCCCACGCCAATGGCAGCACCACGCAGATCGATGTTTCGCTGGCCGAAACCAGGCTCGCTCAAGACCGCACGTTGTTGCCGCCTCTGGCTCAGCAGCGCGACTCGGCTCGCCACGCACTCTCGATTCTGACGGGCAAAGGCCCGGGCGACTGGATCGCGCCGGACTTCGACCTGGCCGAGTTTGTATTGCCGGCCAACGTGCCTGTCAGTTTGCCTTCTGAAATGGCCCACGACCGGCCGGATGTGCGCCAGGCAGAAGCAGAACTGCACATGGCCAGCGCTGCCGTCGGCGTCGCGACCGCGAACCTCTATCCCCACGTCACGTTGTCCGCGTCGCTGGCACAGGCCGCTTCGGGCAATGGCGGCGCCGCACTTTGGGGCTTCGCGGCAGGGCTGGCGGGGCCGATCTTTGATGGCGGAACGCTCAAGGCTGAACGTCAGGCTGCCATCGACGGCTACAACGCGACACTCGCCGGTTACCAGCAAACCGTGATCAGTTCGTTCGGCCAGGTCGCCGACACGTTGCAAGCCATCAACCATGACGCCGAGGAAAACCTCGCCCAGGAAGACGCATTGCGCGCGGCCGAAACCAGTTTGCGCTTGAACCAGCAAGCCTATGCGCAAGGCGAAAACAGCATTCTCCAGGTGCTGGAAGCGGAGCGCGCTTATCAGCAGGCGTTGCTGGGCCGAATCCGGATCAGGACGGCGCAATACCTCGACACGGTGCGCCTGTACGTCGCGCTCGGCGGTAATTCCGTTGGCGCATTCGAGCAACGGGTGGCCACACGCGAAGCACAGAACCCTGCGTATCAATAGCGGCTGCGGCCCCGACAATTGGAGTAAAGAGATGCCTTACGAAGCCTTTCACGATGCACTTCGCGATCACCGTTTTGCGCTCAACCATGGCGCGGCTGAAATGCCGGCGGTTGGGTTCGGCACGCTGTTTCGAGATCTTGCGGTCACCACGCAAGCGGTCAAGGAGGCCCTGCACGCGGGCTTTCGTCATTTCGATTGTGCAGAACGTTATCGAAATGAAGAACAGGTCGGCATTGCCCTGCAAGAGGTGTTGGCGAGCGGAACAATCCGCCGCGAAGAGCTGTTCATCACCACCAAGCTGTGGAACACCAACCATCGCCCCGAGCGGGTTCAACCGGCGTTCGAGGCCAGTTGCCGACGGTTGCAAGTGGACTATATCGACTGCTACCTGATCCATACGCCGTTTGCCTTTCAACCCGGTGAAAACCAGGACCCGAGGGACGAGCAAGGCAACGTCATCTACGATTCAGGGGTCACGTTGATCGAGACATGGAGGGCACTTGAGCGTCTGGTGGATGAAGGTCGGTGCAAGTCCATCGGCTTGTCGGACATCACGTTGCCGGCGTTGCAGGCGATTGTCGCCGAGGCGCGGATCAAACCCGCCGTCGTGCAGGTCGAGTCCCATCCATATTTGCCTGAATGGGAACTGCTTGAGTTTTGTCAGCAACATGGAATTATCGTCCTGGCGTTTGCACCACTCGGCCATGGCATGGAGCCCAATGTGCTGGAAGATTCGGTGATTACCGGGATCGCCCGGCGCGTGCAGAAGACCCCGGCGCAAGTGGCGCTGGCCTGGTCGGTGCAGCGGGGCGTGGCGTTTCTGACCACGTCGGCGACACCGAGCCACATCCGGGAAAACTTCGATCTGTCCACGCTGCCACACCGGGCGATGCTTGAAATCAAGGAAGAGATCACCACTCGGGTACGGTTCAACTCGGTGGTGGAAACCGGTGTTCCCGGGTTTATTGCGCGCAAGAAGTAATCCGATTCGAGAGGGGCGGCTTTCTGTAAGGCCGCCCTTTTTTATCCAGACCCTTGAGGCCTTGCGATGGACATTTTCCAGACCATGCGTTTTTTCGTGGCTGTCGCCCAAACCGGCAGCTTTACGGCGGCGGCGCAGATGCTGGACACCACCACGACCAACGTTTCCAAAGCGGTGACCAGTCTGGAAGCCCGGCTTCAAACACGCCTGATCAACCGGACCACTCGACGCCTGGCATTGACCGAAGCCGGTGTGCGCTACTTGCAGCGCTGCGAGAAAATTCTTGAAGAGGTGCGTGAAGCCGATGAGGAGGCAGGAACCGCTCACATCACGCCGGTGGGCCGGCTGAAGATTCACGCGATGTCCGCCATCGGCAACCATTACGTGATCGATGCGATTGCCAAGTACCGAGAGACTCACCCCTCGGTGATGTTTGATCTGACCCTGACCAATCGGCTGCCCGATTTGCTGGAGGAGGGGTATGACATGTCGATCGTGTTAGCGCGGGACCTGCCCGATTCCGGGTTTGTCGCTCAAAGGCTGGGCATCACTTACAGCATCCTCTGCGCTTCGCCGGCGTACTTGAAGAAACGCGGACATCCTGATTCTCCAGGGTCGCTTGGCGCACATGATTGTCTGCGGATTGTGAATACGGTCATGCCGGTTGAAAACTGGGCATTCGAGGGGCCGGACGGCGTGGAGACGGTGAACGTTCCGATCTCTCCCTTTCACGTCAACACCGCCGATGCGATGACGGTCGCGATCAAGAATGGAATGGGGATCGGTATTCAACCCATTGCGTCTGCCGTGGACGGACTGAGAGCGGGCACGTTAGTACGCGTGTTGCCGGATTATCATTTTGAGGAATTCAACTTGTTTGCCATCTACCCGTCACGAAAGTTCGTGGATGCGAAGATCAAGACATGGGTGGAGTTTCTGAAAGACTACATTCCGGGTCTGTTGGCCTCCGATGAGGACATTGTCGGTTCGCCAGCAAAACCCTGACAGGCGCGGCAGGCATGGAGTGTCGACCCTCCATCGTCCGCACGGTACTCAACCGTTCGAGCAGCCTGTGCCCATGACTTGATATTGCAGGATATGCCGTTGACCGTGAGAGTCCTCATAAGTCATTTGTGCCGGCACCGGCGCGCATTCGTTCGCGATGTCTGACACCGTAATGATCTTTTGAATATCGAGCTTCATTCCGTAGGTGTAACTTTCAACGGGTAGCTGGCCGGCTTCTGCATTGGCATGGCTTTCGTCTGCAAAGGCCTGTGCGGTTAAACTTCCAAGAGCAAGGAACAGCGCAGCTTTTAAAGCGTTCATGGTATTCACCTTCGTATCGACTTTTCCGGGGTTGTTACCTCGCGAGCAAGTTGCAGATAACTTCAATGGCTCGCTAGGTAGAGTCGATGCTAGGTGTTTATGGCTTGGCCATATATTGGTCGACCGGACAAACACTGTTGTCGGATTTCACATGAATCCTGAATCGACAGGCTCAGGCCGCCTGTTTTCGTTCTTGAGTTTTCAGCGGCTTTCAGACTCAAATGGTTCTTTTCGGGACGGTGACGATATGGAACATCGGTGTGAAGTAGCAGTGCTCGGACTCGGCGCGATGGGCGCCGCGACGGTGTATCAACTGGCGAAATCCGGGGTCAGGGTCATCGGCGTCGACCGCCACCATCCTCCCCACACGCAGGGTTCCAGCCATGGGGACACGCGCATCACTCGGCTTTCGGTCGGCGAAGGTGCGGCGTACGTGCCCATTGTCCGCAACTCGCATCGGATCTGGCGAGAGCTCGAAGCGCTGTCCGGCGAGTCGCTGTTCGAGCAGTGCGGCGTGCTGGTGTTGTCTTCCAGCCCCGGCTATGACGCCGACGATGCCAACGACTTCACGAACCGCACCCTTCAACTGGCGAACACTTACGGCATCGAGCATGACGTGTTGTCCGCCGAACAGATTCGCCAGCGATTCCCGCAGTTTTCCCAGGTGCTGGACACTGCCGTCGGCTACTTCGAACCGAGTGGCGGTTACGTCCGGCCGGAACGCTGCATCGCGGTGCAATTGCAGCTCGCCGAGGAACAAGGCGCCACGTTGTTCAAAGGCGAAACCGTCACGCACATCCGCTCGGACGAGCAGGGCGTCACCCTCACCACTGATCAGCGCACGATCCGCGCCGACAAAGTCGTGGTCAGTGCCGGCATGTGGTCCCGGGATTTGTTGGGACAGCCGTTTGACCGCTTGTTGCGGGTGTGTCGGCAGAAGCTGTTCTGGTTTGAGCAGGAAGAGCATGCCCGGTTTGCCGAGGTGTCACCGACGTTCATCTTCAGCCACGGTCCGGCGCAGTCCTTTTACGGCTTCCCGCCGTTACCGGGCGAGGGCAGCGTGAAAGTCGCGACGGAGCAATACATTGAAGAATCCTCGCCAGACACGCTGGACCGCACCGTCAGCGCCGTTGAAGAAAGCGACATGTTCGAACGTCAGGTGCGCGGCCGGATCGCAGGCGTGACATCGCGTGTGGTCAAGTCGGCAGTGTGCGCGTACACCGTCACGCCGGATTCGCACTTCATCATCGACGAGCATCCGACACTGAAAAACACCCTGGTGGTGTCGGCCTGTTCGGGACATGGTTTCAAGCATTCCGCAGCGTTGGGCGAGGCGGTTGCGCAGTGGTGCGTGCGTGGCAGCAGTGACCTGGACCTGTCGGCGTTTTCGTTGAAGCGGTTTGCCTGACTTGCCGATCCCGGCCACCCCGCGAGCCATAGGAGCCAGGCTTGCCGGCGAAGGCGTCCGTGAAATCGCCATCGCCAGCAAGCCGGGCTCCTACAGGTTTGGTGTGAATCCCCAATCCCGGACATCCCTGCGATCCGTAGGAGCCAGGCTTGCCGGCGAAGGCGTCCGTAAAATCGCCATCGCCAGCAAGCCGGGCTCCTACAGGTTTGGCGTGAACCCAAAATCCCGGCCACCCCGCGATCCGTAGGAGCCAGGCTTGCCGGCGATGGCGTCCGTGAAATCGCCATCGCCGGCAAGCCTGGCTCCTACGGGTTTAGGGTGATTCCATCATCCCGGACATCCCCGCGATCGTAGGAGCCAGGCTTGCCGAGGTGGGCGAGGTGGGCGAGGTGATACTAATTGGCCATCATTTCCGGTAGAGTATGCGCCGCCCGAGAGACGGATCCCGGGCGTTTACCCAAGGAGTCATTCAGTGAATCACCTCAGCAAAGTTGTTGCCGTTACCCTGTTCGGCCTGGTTCTGGCGGGTTGCACCGGCGCCCCGATGAAGACTCAGCAATACGATGCAAGCCAATACACGGTGGTTGGCCACAGTGAAGCGAGCGCCACGGGCCTGATGCTGTTCGGCGTCATCCCGATTCGCCAGAACAGCCGTTTTGTTCGCGCGCAAGACGCGGCGATCAAGGCCAAGGGCGGCGATGCACTGATCAACACCCAAGTGCAGGAAAACTGGTTCTGGGCCTGGGTCCTGAGCGGTTACACCACCAAGGTTTCCGGTGATGTGATCAAGCTGAAAAACGTTCAGTAAGCGATCGCCAGCGCAGCCTGCCGCAATGGCAGGCCGCGCTTGTCGTCCCGGTCAGATCAGGTTGATCACGACATCGATGTTGCCACGGGTCGCCTTCGAATACGGGCAGGTCTGGTGCGCGGCATCCACCACCGACCGTGCGACGGCAGGGGCCAGGCCGGGAAGGCTGACGTTGAGGCGCGCCTGCAGGAAAAACGCGTTTTCGGTCTTGCCCAGGTCTATTTCGGTATCGACAGACACGTCAGTCGGCAAGGTCACTTTCAACGCGATGGCTGCCTTGCCCATGGCGCCGATGAAGCAGGCCGACCAACCAGCGCCCAGCAGTTGTTCAGGGTTGGTGCCGCTGCCGGAAGAACCAGGGGCGCTAAGCTTGACGTCCAGACGGCCATCGTCGCTTCGCGATTCGCCATTGCGGCCTCCGGTTGTGTGGGTCTTGCCGGTGTAAAGCACGGTGTCGATTTGATTGATCATGGCGGTTCCTGCTGAGGTTGGTGGGCGCTTCTAAATCGCTGTTCATCGGAAAACATCTGAATTTCCGATGTGGCCCACTTTTCCACTTCCATGTAATGCGGATGTGTCCTGAACCGGCGCTTGTGTATCGCCGTGTAAGATCACCCCGCAAAAATACACACTGATACAAATCGACAGTGACCGTAGGAGCGAGCTTGCTCGCTCCTACGGGTAAAGCCTTCACGCCTGCTTGTTCAGCGCCGCCTCCGCCGCCGCGATTTCCGCCTGGCGCTTGATGATCAGGTCACCCATCGGCGGCCCCTGAAAGCGCCGCGCTTCAAAACCGAACCAGACGATGGCCGTCAGCACCAGGAAGCCGATGGTGATGTACAGCGCCCAATCGTTCGGTGGCTGGATGCCGATGACGAAGATCACCACCATCGAGAGCACCGAGAGCACGGCGAACAAGGAGTAAAAAGCGTGCCCCATGTTCCACGGCCCCATGGTTGGCCACTTCGAGGTTCCGTAGGCGAACAGGCCCAGCACGATGGGAATGATGAAAGAGAAAAACAGGAAGATCACCGTGCAGGAGACCACGATGGTGTAGACCGGCGTTGCCCCGATCGAGATCACCGACGAGCCCCAGTCGAACAAGACCGCCAGGGTCGCGCCGGTCCAGATGGCTGCCACCGGGCTGCGATATTTCGGCGAGACCGAGGCCAGTGCTTTCGAGCAGGGCAGGCCACCGTCGCGGGAGAACGCGAAGATCATGCGTGACACCGAGGTCACGGTCGCCAGCCCGCAGAGAAACTGCGAGATGAAAATCGCCACGTACAGCGCGAATTTCACGTTAGGGCTCACCTGGGCGTTCATGCCCCAGAAGAACACGTTCCAGCCCTGTTTCGCCGCTTCGTCCATGTTCGGCAGCATCAGCACGAACGAACAAAGCATCACCCAACCGAACAGCAACGACCAGACCACCGACATGACCATGCCGCGCGGCACCGACATCGCGGCATTACGGGTTTCTTCTGAGGTATGCGCCGACGCGTCATAACCGGTGATGGTGTAGATCGGCAACAGCAGGCCGAGCATGAACACCCAGCTGTTCGACACCTGTGGCCAGACACTGCCGCCGGCTTCACCGGAATAGTTGCCGAAAGTCCACAACCGGGCGAACTCATAGCTGGGTGCGGAAATCAGGCAGACGATGGTCAGCGCGAGCGCCGTGGCGAAAATCAGGTAGCCCGAGAAGTCGGTGAGTTTCGCGGTCAAGCCGATGCCCAGATGGTTACACAAGGCCTGGATGCCGGTCAGGATCGCCAGGAAAATCACCCTCACCGTGGTGGTGTCTTCCATTCCCAGCGCCGGTCCGAAGGCCCCGAAAAAGAAGTAATAGGTGCCGACGTTGATCGCGCCGAGCACCGTGACCAGTCCCAGCAGATTGAACCAGGCCGTCAGCCAGCCGGTGAAGCGGTTTCCGAGAATCGAACCCCAGTGATAGAGACCGCCAGCGGTGGGGTAGGCCGAAGAAATCTGCGCCATGGCCAGCGCAAACACCCCGGAGATCAGGCAACCGATGGGCCAGCCGATGCCAATCGCCGCACCCCCTGCGCCCGAGGTGCCCTGGGCCAGTGAGTTGATGCCGCCTGAAAGGATGCAGATGATCGAAAAGGAAATCGCGAAGTTGGAGAAAACACCCATTCGTCGCGAGAGTTGCTGGGCGTAGCCCATGCTGTGCAGCACCTTGACGTCCTCGTCGTGCGCGTCGGTGCCGGGCTGGCTTGCTGGGTTCATGCTGTGTACCCCATCAGGTTTTGATTCAATCCATTGGCGTGTGCGCAATGGGCTGGCCTTCAACACCTTGTCGTACTGCTCCTTTTTCCAACCGATACTGCTCTGGATCTAAACGCGACCGTGATAAGCCGCGTCGAAAATGCTGGCCACACCGAGCTTGGTCAATGGCAGGGGATTGCCGCTGGCCGAGGGATCGACAATCGCCATGTCCGCGATCAGATCGGCCTGCCGGTCATCCACGCCCAACTCAACCAGCGTGTGCGGCACACCGATGTCTTTGCGCAGCTTGAGCACGAAGGCCAGAAAACTGTCGAAGCCGGGGGAGGGCAGGCGCAGATAAGCCGCGAGGCGGATGATGCGTTCCTCGATGGCCGGGCGATTGAACTGCAACACATACGGCATGAACGTGGCATTGGTCATGCCGTGATGGGTGTCGTACAGCGCGCCCACCGGATGCGAGAGCGCGTGCATTCCACCGAGGCCTTTCTGGAACGCGGTGGCGCCCATCGCGGCGGCGGCGAGCATGTGTGCGCGCGCTTCGAGGTCCGAAGGTGTATGGACGGCGCGCACCAGAGCGTTGGCCACCAGGCGCATGCCTTCCACTGCAATGCCGTCGGCCAGCGGGTGAAAACCGGGAGCGCAATACGCCTCCAGGCAATGGGCGAACGCATCCATGCCGGTGCCGGCGGTGACTTTTGCCGGCATGCCCACGGTAAGTGCCGGATCGCTGATGACCACGCGCGGCATCATTTTCGGGTGGAAGATGATGCGTTTGGTGTGCGTGCGCTCGTCGATGATCACCGCCGCACGGCCGACTTCGGAACCGGTTCCCGCTGTGGTCGGCACGGCAATCACCGGGGCGATGTGGCTGTCCTCGGCTCGGGTCCAGTAGTCGCCGATGTCTTCGAAATCCCACACCGGTCGGGTCTGACCGCTCATGAACGCGATGAGCTTGCCCATGTCCAGGCCGCTGCCACCGCCGAAGGCAACCACGCCATCGTGCTGGCCGGTGCGCCAGGCTTCGAGCCCACCGGCCAGGTTGGCCTCGACCGGATTGGGCTTGAGGTCACAAAACAGCGCGACGCCAAGGCCGGCGGCGCGCAACGCATCCACCGCCGCCGTGGTGATCGCCGCGCGCCCCAGGCCGCTGTCGGTGACCAGCAACGGGCGTTGGATACCCTGGCTGCGGCAGATCTCGGCCAGCTCGGCGATGCGCCCGACACCGAAGCGAATGCTGGTGGGGTAGTTCCAGTTTCCAGTCAGGTTCATGGCCTACACCTCGTGGCGCAGATGAAAGGATTTGGCGCGGGTCAGGTGTTCGTAGCCCAGGCGCGACAGGGTGACGCCGCGTCCGCTGTTCTTGACCCCGGTCCAGGCCAGCGCCGGGTCGAGGTAATCGCAGCGGTTCATGAATACGGTGCCGGTGGCGATCTCGTTGCCGAGGCGTTCGGCGGCGGCGAGGTCCTCGGTCCAGATCGACGCACTGAGTCCGAACTCACTGTCGTTCATCAAGGCGATGGCTTCTTCGTCGCCAGTCACCGGCATGATGCCGACCACAGGGCCGAAGCTTTCGTCGCGCATCACCGACATTTCATGAGTGACGTCCACCAGTACCTGCGGAGCCAGGTAAGCGCTGCCCGGTGCGTCGGCGGGAAACGCCTTCGGATCGATCAGCGCTTTGGCGCCCTCGGCCAGCGCGTCGGCAATCTGTCCGCGAACAAAATCTGCGGCGGCCGGCGAGACCATCGGACCCAGCGTGGTGGCTTCGTCCAGCGGGTTGCCCAACACGTACTGGCGAGTCAGATCGGCGAAGCGCTCGACGAAGGCGGGATAGATTTTCTCGTCCACATAGATGCGCTCGACCGCACAGCAGCTTTGCCCGGAGTTGAAGAAGCTGCCGTCCACAAGGTTTTCCACGGCGTGATCGAGATTGGCGTCGGCGCGAACGTAGGCCGGGTCTTTGCCGCCGAGCTCCAGGCCCATGCCGATGAAATCCGTGATGGCTGCTTGTTGGACTTGCAGGCCAGCGTCCACCGAACCCGTGAAGTTCACCTGTTGTACGTCGCCAGTGACGATGGCTACTGCAGTACTGGCATGACTGAGCAGCAGGTTCTGGAACAACCCTTCAGGCAGATTGGCCCGGCGAAAAGCTTCAGCGAAACGCTCGCCGACCAGCAGGGTTTGCGATGCATGTTTGAGGATGACGCTGTTGCCCGCCATCAACGCCGGAATAATCGTGTTGACGGCGGTCAGGTAGGGGTAGTTCCACGGGGCGATCACGAGCACCGTACCTAGCGGCTCGCGCTTGATGTAACGCCGAAAACCCGCGACCGGTGCGGGCTCAACGGCTGCAAGCGCTTCGGGCGCAATAGCGATCATGTGCCGGGCTCGCTCTTCGAAACCGCGCAGCTCGCCAGCGCCATAACGCACCGGTCGACCCATTTGCCAGGCCAACTCCGGCACGATTTCATCTTTCATGGCGAGCATCGCGTCCACAGCGGCACTGCAAAAAGCTGCACGCTCGCTCAGTGGTCGGCGCTTCCATTGCGCCTGGGCCGTTGCAGCCGCCTCAAGCGCCTGAAGGAGCCGGGCGGTATCTATTTGTTGGCGCTCGACGTACACCCGGCCATCGACCGGAGAAATAAGCTGAATCTTCGCAGTCATGGTGTGCTCAATAGCGCTCGAAGCCGCGCTGCAGTTCCCAGTCGGTGATCCGCCGGTCGTACTCTTTCTGCTCCCACTCGGCGGTGTGCACGTAGTGATCGACCACTTCATCGCCGAACGCCTCGCGCAACATGCTCGACCCCTTGAGGGCGGAGCAGGCATCGCGCAGGGTTTTCGAGACTTCCGGCAAATGCTCATCGAGGTAGGCATCGCCCTCGAACGGCGCGGCGAGTTCGAGCTTCTCGTCGATCCCGGCCAGGCCCGCCGCGATCAGCGCGGCGAAGGCCAGATAAGGGTTGAGGTCGGCGCCGCCGATGCGGCATTCGATGCGGATGGATTTGCTGCCTTCGGCACACAAACGAAAGCCGGCGGTGCGATTGTCGCGGCTCCATACCGCCCGCGTCGGCGCGAAGGTGCCGGCCTGGAAACGCTTGTACGAATTGATGTAGGGCGCCAGAAAACAGGTGATGTCGTTGGCGTACTTGAGCTGCCCGGCGACCCAGGCGCGCATCAGTTTCGACATGCCGAACTCGGCTTTGGCGTCGAAGAACAATGGCTTCTTGGCGTTCTTGTCCCACAGCGAATTATGGATATGGCTGCTGGACCCGGCGGCGTCATAGCGCCACTTGGCCATGAACGTAATCGCCTTGCCTTGCAGCTGCGCGATCTCTTTGCAGGCATGCTTGATGATGACGTGGTGGTCGGCCATGGTCATGGCATCGGCGTAACGAATGTTGATTTCTTCCTGGCCGGGGCCCCATTCGCCCTTGGAGTTTTCCACGGGAATGCCGGACGCTTGCAGATGCTTGCGAATCGCCCGCAGCACCGGTTCCTCGCGGGTGGTCTGGAGGATGTTGTAATCCTCGATGTAATGCCCGGCGGTTTTCGGTTGGTGATAGTTGCGCTGGTGGATCGCCTCGTAGCTCTCATCGAACAGGTAGAACTCAAGCTCCGAAGCGAACATGCCGGTGTAGCCCCGTTCACGCAGGCGCTCGACCTGTTTTTTCAGAATTGCCCGCGGGCTGTGGGGCAAGTCCTTGCGATGGTGATGATCGAGCACATCGCAGAGCACCAGCGCCGTGCATTCCAGCCAGGGCACGCGCCGCAGCGTGGACATGTCCGGTTTGAGGACGAAGTCGCCATAGCCTTTGCTCCAACTGGCTGCGGCGTAACCCGGCACCGGTTCCATGTCGATGTCGTCGGCCAGCAGGTAATTGCAGCAGTGGGTTTCTTCGTGGCCGCTGTCGATAAAAAACTCGACCTGGAAGCGCTTGCCGACCAGGCGTCCCTGCATGTCGACCATGCAGACCAATACGGTATCGATTTCGCCAGCGGCAGCCGCGCGCTTGAGTGCATCAAAGCTGAGAAGGGGCTCGGTCATCACGTCAATCCTGCGTGAAAGGGTTGGGCCTGTCTGAGATAGCTGTTGCAGACGCTCTCCAGAACAACCAAAACCCTGCAGAATCGAGCATCGTGAGCAATAAGCTGATCCAAGCTTAGCCTACTGTTGAAAACTGCAAGTCCTTATGAGCCGCTAAATTCACAGCTTGTAGCCAATCTGCCGCAACAGGTTTTTGCGCCACAGAATGTCTTCGTCGCCTTCAATTTCCTTGGCGCAGAAGCCATCCACCACACCCAGAATCGCGCGTCCCTGTGCTGTCTCGGCGAGCACCACTTCAGTGGGGTTGGCGGTTGCGCAAAAGATCCGGCACACCTCTGGAACCGTCTTGACCGTGTTCAATATGTTCAGCGGGTAGAAGCCGTCACCCAGGAAGATGATGAAGCTGTGCCCGGCGCCGATGGCTTGGGCATTGCTCTGGGCCAGTTTGATCATGGCGGGATCGGTGCCGGACCAGCGCACCATGCATTTGCCCGAGGCTTCGCAAAAAGCCACGCCGAAGCGGATGCCCGGCACTGCGTTGATCAACGCTTCGTGAATGTCCTCGACGGATTTGATGAAGTGGGTCTGGCCCAGAATGAAATTCGTGTCTTGCGGCTTATCGATTTTCTGCGTGATGAGTTGCATCTCGAACACCTCCTTTCACGACGGTGTTGCCAGGGGCTGGCAACCGTTCAAGTCTCACGATTCATTTTAGGAGATTCGCGCCCAGGCCGACGCTTGAGCGACCGACGCACGTCGGGCGGCGGTAATCGGGTAAGGTAGGCGCGAAAATGCACCGGGTGCGCCGATTGACTTCACTGGAACCGAACATGATGAAAGCTGTAACCCTCACCTTCGTCCTTTCACTGACCGCAGGGGCATTTTGCACGCCGGCGGCAGCGGCGGGGGATGCTGAAGCCGGGGCGAAACTGTTCACGCGGATCTGCGGCGGCTGCCATCAAGTGGGCGAGTCGGCGCGGGGCGGCTTCGGCCCGCAACTCAACGGCATTTTCGGCCGTCCCTCGGGAAGCGTGGCGGACTACCAGTACTCCGACGCGATGAAATCCGCCGGCATTGTCTGGACGCGCGAGACACTGACGGCGTACCTCGAAGCGCCGAAGAAAGTAGTGCCCGGCACCCGGATGATTTTCTGGGGGCTCAGCGATCCGGAGAAAATCGAGGATGTGCTGGCGTACTTGCAGACGTTTCAGCCGCAGTAATCGAATGCGTCGTTGAAATGTACGTCGATGTACATTTTGTGTACGCACGAGGGCGTGCAGCGTAGAGTGGAGCGACATTTTCAGAACACGGTGGAACCCGAGGATGTCGCAGACAGGAAAGACACGGACCAAGGCACAGGACGCCGGCTGGCGCGGCTCGGTCAATGGCTGGCTGGACGCCGCCTACGATGCCCTCAAGGAATCCGGTGTGGACGCGGTGCGCGTGATGCCGCTGGCCAAGCGGCTGAACCTGTCGCGCACCAGTTTCTATTGGTTCTATGAGGATCGCGAGCAACTGCTGGCGGCGCTCCTGACCCGCTGGCGCGACAAGAACACCGGCGGGCTGATCAGCCAGTGCGAGAGTTACGCCGAAAGCATTTCCGAAGCCATCCTCAACGTTTTCGAATGCTGGGTGAACCCTGAGCTGTTCGACTCGCAGTTCGAGTTTGCCGTGCGCAGTTGGGCGTTGCAGTCCGCCGAGGTGGCCGACGAAATCGCCGCGGCTGACGAGGCGCGGATCAATGCCCTGGCCGGCATGTTTCGCCGGTTCGGCTACGAGACCGACGCCGCCGATGCACGGGCCAGGACGATCTACCTGACGCAGATCGGCTACATCTCGATGAAAACCACTGAGGACATCGTCGTGCGTTTCCGGCGCATTCCGCAGTACGTCACGGTGTTTACCGGCAAGGCACCGAAGCGTCGCGAGCTCGACCGTTTTTTTGGCAAGTTCGGCTACGCGGAAAAAGAGCCGGGTGTTTTCGTGTCGCTGGTCGACACCTTCGAGGAGGCGACGCCCGATGCCGAATAGAACCCTGGGCATCATCGGCGGCACCGGCTGGTTGGGCCGTTCAATCGCTGACGCGGTGCTGGAAAGCGGCTTCATCGCTGCCGATTGCCTGCTGATTTCGAACCGTTCCGGCAGCAGCACGTTCGGGCCAGACGTGCGGGTGCTGGCGGATAACCAGGCGCTGGTTGAACTTAGCGACGTCGTGGTGCTGTCGATCCGCCCGGAGCAATTTCGTGAACTGCAGATCGACGCCCGGGGCAAACGGGTGATTTCACTGATGGCCGGTGTTCCTGCGTCGACCATCAGCGCCGCCACTGGTGCGCAAGTCTTGGTGCGGGCGATGCCGAATGCAGCCGTGGAAATCCGCCAGTCGTACACGCCTTGGTACAACGCCGGTGAGTTGAGCGAACAGGACCGCGAGTGGGTGCAACGACTTTTTGAATGCGTCGGTTCGGCGGACGAAGTGCCCAATGAGGATTGCATCGATTACCTCAGTGCACTGTCCGGCACCGGGCCTGCTTTCCCGGCCATGCTTTACAGGGCGCTGGTTGAATCGGCGGTGGTCGCGGGGATTCCCGAGGCGATCGCACAACGTGCCGCGCACGGCGTGGTGGTGGGTGGCGGTCAGCTACTGGCCAGCCGCGATCCCCTGCAAATGATCGACGCCCTCATGGCTTATCGCGGTGTGACGGCAGCGGCGTTGCAGTCGATGGCTGATCAACATCTCGACGCCATCGTGGGCCAGGCTGTGCAGGCCGGTGCGGCTGTCGCCCGACGCGGGATGTAAAAAAAAAAGAGGGAGCAAAAGCTCCCTCGATTGATGCTTGGCGAGGTTCAGATTTCCTTCACCAATCGCAAGGCATCGTAGATCGCCGCATGCGTGTTGCGGGCCGCCACGGCGTCACCGATCCTGAACAGCTGGAAACGCCCTTGAGGGTTGGTGACGATGTGCTGCGCGTGACCGGCAATCAGGTCGTGCTGTTCCACCGCGCCGCCATTGCTTGAGTGAGGGCGAAGATCGAAATACAGGTCGTCCAGCGGCAGCGTGCCGTGGTTGACCACGACCTGATCGACGACACGCTGTTTGTTGACCTTGCCGTAGTCGCTGCCGAAGGTCGCGACCAGCTTGCCATCGCGCTTTTCCACCGACTCGACGCGGTACGTGACGGTAAAAGTGACGTCGAGGTCTTGCAGGCTGCGCATGTAGGGCACCAGGTTCATCGCCATCACTTCCGGCGCAAACGCACGGTCGGGCGTGACGATCTCCACGGTCGCGCCGCTTTGTGCGATGACTTCGGCAGCCTGCAAGGCGGCATGGTCGCCGGCATCATCGAAAATCAGCACGTTGCGGCCAGGCTTGATGTCGCCGGAAATAATGTCCCAGGTCGACACCACCAGTTCGTTGCCTCGGGCAAGCACCTCGGTGTCGGGCAGGCCTCCGGTCGCGACGATGACCACGTCCGGCTCGTGGGCCAGCACGGTGTCGGCTTCCGCCCAGGTGTTGAAGTGAAATTTCACGCCAAGGCGCTCGCACTGCACCATTCGCCAGTCGATGATGCCGATCATTTCGCGGCGGCGCTCGTTCAGGGACGTCAGCCGGATCTGCCCGCCGGGCCGGTCCGCCGCTTCCAGCACGGTGACGTCGTGGCCGCGTTCGCCCGCGACACGCGCTGCTTCCAGCCCGGCAGGGCCGGTGCCGATGATCAGCACTTTGCGTTGGTGCGCCGCCTTGGGAATCTCGTGGGGCATGGTGGTTTCGCGACCGGTCGCCGCGTTGTGAATGCAGTAGGCGGCGCCGCCCTGATAGATCCGGTCCAGGCAATAGTTCGCGCCCACGCAAGGGCGGATGTCTTCCTCGCGCTTCTCGATGATCTTGCGCACGATATGCGGATCGGTCATGTGCGCGCGGGTCATGCCCACCATGTCGACCTTGCCCGAGGCAATCGCGTAGCGCGCCGTGGCGACGTCGGGAATCTTCGCTGCGTGGAAGGTCGGGAAACCCGTCGAGGCGCGGATCTCACCGGCGAAATCAAGGTGCGGTGAGTTGCGCATGCCCTGGATCGGGATGACATCGGTCAGGCCCGCGTCGGTGTCGATATGGCCGCGCACCACGTTGAGGAAATCGATCAGCCCGCTGTCCTTGAGCATGTGCGACACCTGCATCCCTTCACTGGCGTTGAAGCCGCCCGGCAGCGTTTCGTCGCCGGTGTAGCGCACACCCAGCAGGAAGTTTTCGCCGACACGCTGGCGAATCCCGCGCAGGATGTCGAAGGTAAAGCGCATGCGGTTTTCCAGCGAGCCGCCATAAGGGCCGTCGAGATCGTTGGTCAGCGGCGACCAGAACTGATCCATCAAATGCCCGTAGGCCTGCAATTCGAGGCCGTCCATGCCGGCGGCCTGCATGCGTTCGGCCGCGTCCACGTAGTCCTTGATGATCCGCTCGATGTCCCAGTCTTCCATCTTCTTGGGGAACGAGCGGTGCGACGCCTCGCGACGGTGCGAAGGCGAGACCACGGGCAACCAGTCGGCCTTGTCCCAGCGAGTGCGGCGGCCCAGGTGGGTCAACTGGATCATCACCGCCGCGCCATGTTCGTGGCATTCATCGGTCAGGTCCTTGAGCCATCCGACCACTTCGTCCTTGTAGGCCAGCACGTTGTTGAACACCGGCGGGCTGTCCCGGGAGACCGCCGCCGAGCCTGCCGTCATGGTCAGGGCAACCCCGGCCTTGGCGCGCTCGACGTGGTAGGCGCGATAGAGCGCCTGGGGCATGCCGTCGATAGGGTAGGCCGGCTCGTGCGCCGTGGTCATGATCCGGTTTCTGAGGGTCAGGTGCTTGATCTTGTAGGGTTGCAGCAAGGGATCGCTGGACATCGTGGTGCGCTCCAAAGTGGGCTTCATCAGGCTCGGCGACTTGAAATTAGGATAAATGTACATAGGTGTCAATTACTCATGACACACGTGTACATTTTTCTTGCGCAACACAAAAGTCACCGATAAGATCAGGCTCGAAAGGGTGCAGAGGAGCGACAGTCGTGCCCGGCACGATGTGAAAAGGGATTGCGAGGGATTCGGTGGAGAAGGGCTGTGCTGCCCGAATTCGAAGCAGCGAAGACTGCACTGTTCACGACCGTAAGGCCGTTCAAACGAAGACAACCTGCCTATCACCGTAAAATAGGAAGACGCCTGATGAACGCTCATTCGTATCGAAAAACAGCCTGTGCCTGCCTGTTCGGACTGGCGCTTGGAACCCACGCGGCGCTGACTCAGGCGGCGGAACAGCAACCTGTGCGCATTGGCTGGGTCAACTGGTCCGACACCGAAATCACCGTCAAGCTCGCCACCACCGCGTTGCAGGAACATTTAAAACAACCGGTGAAACTGGTGATGGCCGACATCGGCATTCAGTTCCAGGCCCTGGCCAACGGCAATATCGACCTCATCCCGATGGTCTGGCTGCCGAGTACCCACAAGGCGTTCTACGACAAATACAAGGACCGGCTCGAAGACCTCGGCGTGCTCTATGAAGGACGTATCGGCATGACGGTGCCGACCTCGGTGCCGATCAGCGAAGTGGCGAGCGTAGAGGACCTGAACAAACCGCAGGTCAGGGAAAAGCTCGACGGCAAGATCCTCACGTCCGAGGTCGGCAACGGCCAGTACAAGCTCACGGTCAAGGCCATCGAGGAGTACAAGCTCGACGGTTACAAGCTGGTGGCCTCATCGGAATCCGGCATGCTCAACGAGTTGGACCGTAACCTCAAACGCGGCAAATGGTCGTTGGTGAATGCCTGGAGTCCGCACTGGATGTTCTCCAAATATCCGCTGCGCTATCTGGATGATCCCAAGAAGATCTTTGGCGGCGCCGAGCAGATTCACGCCATGGCGCGCAAGGGCTTCAGCCAGGAGTATCCGGAAGTGGCGTACTTCTTCGCCCACTATTCGATCCCTCAGGCTGATCTCGAAGCGTTGATGATGCAGGCGCGCCAAAGCTCTTCCGACCAGGCCGTCGCCGCTTATTACGCCGCCAACAAGCCCCGTTTCGAAGCGATGTTCGAGAAGGGCGCGCAGAGTGTCAGCAGTCGCCAGCCTTGAGTGCACTGGCAGACGGCAGGTGACTCATCGACCGATGATGCACAAATCCCCGGTGGCGCGGATCAATGCCTGGCCATGCAGGCCATCCTTGATCAGCGCCGACCGCTCTTTGGCCAGCCACTGGGCGCAGTTCGGGTCTTTGCGATAAGGCGCGAAATCGGCGTAGTGCTGCAACAGGCGGTTTTGCAGCTCATCCAGCTGTGGCCGGATTTGATTGGCAAGGTCCGGTCGCGGCACATCGGGCGCGTTGCCTGCCGCTTGCCATTGCGCGAGCAGTCCGTATTGCACCAGTTTGTTGGCTTCGATCTGTGCGGCGATCAGCTCGGCGATTTCGTCCGGGTCGAGTTTGCGGGTAACCGCTTGATTCCTGGCATTGGCGATGACTTGTGCTTCCCGGGCGCTGTCCTGGATCGGTTTGTGGCTGTCCCATTTGGTCAGCGCCACCAGATCAGCAATGTTCAGGCGTTCGTTTATCGTCACCAGCAGCGGTTGCAAACTGGCGGGCGCCGGGGAGGGCGTGCCGGCTTGTGCGCCGCAAGCGAGTAAACCGGACAGGGCGCAGGTCAGCAGCAGGCGTGGGGAGCAAAACATGGGCAACCTCATTGGATACGGGACTCGCAATCAGGAGCTATGTATCACAGGTGTGCCAGTGGCATTAAGGGGGAGCTGATTTTATTTGTGCACGAAAAAGCCCGGCGGGTCAGGCCGGGCTTTTTTTTGAGTACCGCGGTAGGGTTATTCATTCATACGGCGCGGCTTTCGATCAGACGGTCGGAACCACCTTCGGCAACGCGGTTTTCGATCAGGCGGTCGGAACCACCTTCGGCAACGCGGTTTTCGATCAGACGGTCGGAACCACCTTCGGCAACGCGGTTTTCGATCAGACGGTCGGAACCACCTTCGGCAACGCGGTTTTCGATCAGACGGTCGGAACCACCTTCGGCAACACGATTCTCGATCAAACGATCCGAACCACCCTCAGCCACACGACTTTCAATCAGACGATCCGAGCCGCCTTCAGCGACAACCGGGTGAGCGGACGAAGCGGCGAAAGCGTTAACTGCAAAAACCGAGAAAGCGATGCTGAGGAAGAGTTGGCGTTTCATGGTGGTGTGCTCCGGGGTGTAGTTGTTTGGTATGGAGCTGATGTTACGCCGCACAATTTTTAAGAGAACTTCATTGAGTTGATGGTGACTATCGACGCCGGCAATGGTTTGCCAATGATGCGAAAGGGCGTCTGGGCGCATGCCTGCTCAAGGGCAGACCGGCCAGACACCACACCCAACTGTAGGAGCCGGCTTGCTGCGGGCGGCGTTCCGACGATGGTGTGTCAGTCGACAATTCTTTAGCTGACACACCATCGTCGGAA